>JAITEO010000035.1 GCA_031281985.1 Zoogloeaceae bacterium
CGTCGGCGGCGGTTGGGCGGGTATTGCCGCCGCCGTCACCCTTGCCGGAAAAACAGACCTCACGCTCTTTGAAGCGGGGCGCGCGCTGGGCGGACGGGCAAAAAAAATCGAACGTACCGGCGTGCGCGGCATTGCGCTGGACAACGGCCAGCATATCCTGCTCGGCGCGTACCGTGAAACCCTGGGGTTGATGCAGAAAATCGGCGTCGCGCCCGAAGCGCATCTCACGCGCCTGCCCCTGCGGATTCAGGACGCCAGCGGCTTTTGCCTGGCGTTGCCGCCTCTGGCGCATCCGCTGCACCTGTTCTGGGGATTATTTGCCGCGCGCAAAACCGGATGGCAAGAAAAGCTGGCCGCCGTCCGCTGGATGCGGAGGTTGCGGGCGCAGCGCTTTGCCGTGCCGCCCGAAGCCGACGGCAGCGTCGCGCAATGGCTGGACGCCGCCGGACAGACCGGCGTGTTGCGCCGCCGCCTCTGGGAGCCGCTCTGCCTTGCCGCCCTGAATACGCCCGCCCGCTACGCCTGCCCGCGGGTCTTCGCGCAGGTGCTGCAAGAAAGCCTGGGCAACCCCGCCCGTGGCGCAACCGATCTGTTGCTGCCGCGCGGCACGCTCTCCGACCTCCTGCCGGAACCTGCGGGGAAATGGCTGGACGAGCGCGGCGTTTTCATCCGTTTGCAGGAACGCATCCAGTCCCTGCGCCCGCAGGCGGATCGCTGGCAACTCACCACCAGCGGCGGCAGCGCGGAAATCTTCGATAAGGTCATCCTCGCCGTCGCGCCCTGGCATCTGCCGCCGCTGCTGGCGGAATTGCCCGCTGCGCCCGCCATCTCGCAGGAGGCCGAACCCATTGCCACCCTCTACTACGATTATCCCGAAACCCTCGCGCTACCCTATCCGCTGCTGGCGCTGTGCGGCGAGCATGGCGGCTGGCTGGTGGATCGCGGACGCGGCGTATTGGCCGCCGTGCTCTCCGGTCACGGCGCGTGGGAAGATCGGACGGATGCGGAACTGGCGAGCGCGCTGCATCACGATATCTACGCATGGTTCCCCCAGCCGGTCGCGCTGCCGCCATACCAAATCATCCGGGAAAAACGCGCCACCTTTTCCTGCCGTCCCCATCTCGCCCGCTGCCCGCAAATCCTCCCCTGGCCGGGGCTGTTCATCGCTGGCGATCACACCCTCCCCGATTACCCGGCCACGCTGGAAAGCGCGGTAAGAAGCGGACAAGACAGCGCGCGCGCATGCTGGAACAGCGCCCAGCCTGAATTGGACAGTAGGGAAACGGCGTGCCGTGCCCCTACCGTCGGCGATGGCGGCGATCAGAAGTTCCACCGAGAATAGAACGTTACATTGAACAGAAAAGCGAGGGATTCCAGCATGCACGAGATCACCAGCCCATCCAGCGTATTGGCGCAGCATACGCCCATGATGCAGCAATACCTGGAATTGAAGCGTCAGCATCCGGAGCGCCTGTTGCTGTATCGCATGGGGGATTTCTATGAGCTTTTCTATGGCGACGCGGAAAAGGCCGCGCGTCTGCTGGACATCACGCTGACCACGCGCGGGCAGTCGGCAGGCCAGCCGATTCGGATGGCGGGCATTCCCTATCACGCACTGGAAACCTATCTTGCCCGCCTCGTCAAACTGGGCGAGTCCGTGGTGATTTGCGAGCAGGTGGGCGACCCGACCGGCAAGGGGCCGATGCAACGGCAAGTGGCGCGCATCGTCACGCCGGGCACGCTCACCGACGCCAGCCTGCTGGAAGAGCGCAAGGACGCCCTGCTCATGGCGCTGGCGCGGCAGCGGCAACGCCTGGGGCTGGCGTGGCTCAACCTGGCGAGCGGCGACTTCACGCTCACGGAAATCGCCGCCGCGCATCTGCCCGCCACGCTGGAGCGCATCCGCCCGGCGGAAATCCTGTTGCCGGAATCATTGGACATCGCCCTGCCCGCAGGCCGGACGGCGCAGACCCGGCGTCCCGAATGGCATTTCGCCGCCGATACGGCGCGGCGCTTGCTGTGCGCGCATTTTCAGGTGCAATCGCTCGCCGCCTTTGGCGCGGATCATCTGGAACCCGCCATTGCCGCCGCCGGGGCGCTGCTGCAATACGCCCAGGCCACCCAGTCCGGCGCGCTACCGCATGTGCGGCGTCTTCGCGTCGAGGAGGAAAGCGTCTATCTGGGGCTGGACGCAGCCACAAGGCGCAATCTCGAACTCACGGAAACCCTGCGCGGCGAGGCCAGCCCTACCCTGTTTTCCCTCCTCGATTGCTGCGTCACCAGCATGGGCGCGCGCTGTCTGCGCCACAACCTGCACCATCCGCTGCGCGACACCCGCGTCCCCGCCGCCCGGCAGGAAGCCGTGGCCGAATTGCAGGCCAAGCGGCGCGTCGATGCCCTGCGCCAGCGCCTGAAGCACCAGGCGGACATCGAGCGCATCAGCGGGCGCATCGCCCTGAAGAACGCCCGCCCGCGCGATCTTTCCGCCCTGCGGGATTCGCTTCTGGGATTGCCGGAATTGGCGGCGGAACTTGCCTTCGCAACGCAGGAGACCAGTCTTTCGCCGCCCGAAGACAATCTCCTGGCGCAACTCGCCGCCGATCTCGTTGCCCCCGAAGCGGCGCTGGCGCTCCTTTGTTCCGCCATCGCCGAGGAACCCGCCGCGCTGCTGCGTGATGGCGGCGTCATCGCGCCAGGGTTCGACGCCGAACTCGACGAACTGCGCGCCATCCACGACAACTGCGGCGCGTTCCTCCTGCAAATGGAGGCGCGCGAACGCGAGCGCACCGGCATTGCCAGCCTGAAGGTCGAATTCAACAAGGTGCATGGCTTTTATATCGAAGTCACGCACACGCACGCCGACAAGATTCCCGACGATTACCGCCGTCGGCAGACCCTGAAGAATGTCGAACGCTACATCACGCCGGAGCTGAAAACCTTCGAGGACAAGGCGCTTTCCGCGCAGGAACGCGCCCTGGCGCGGGAAAAGGCGCTGTTTGAAGAGACGCTGGACAAGCTACAGGAGCATGTCGCCGCCTTGCAGCGCATCGCCCGCGCCATTGCCCAACTCGACATGCTGGCCTCTTTCGCGGAGACGGCGGATCGGCTGGATTGGCGGCGTCCCGAATTTTCCGCGCTCCCTGGGCTTGCCATCACCGGCGGGCGGCATCCGGTGGTGGAAAGCGAAATGGGCAGCAGCGGCGAAACCTTCATCGCCAACGATCTGCAACTTGCGGAAAACCGGCGACTGCTCATCATCACCGGCCCCAACATGGGCGGCAAATCCACCTACATGCGCCAGACGGCGCTGATTGCGCTCCTGGCGCACACCGGCAGTTTCGTCCCCGCGCAAAAGGCGGTGCTGGGGCCGCTGGATCGTATTTTTACACGCATCGGCGCTTCCGACGATCTGGCCTCGGGACGTTCCACCTTCATGGTGGAAATGACCGAAGCCGCCGCCATCCTGCATCAGGCCACCGCCAACAGCCTGGTGCTGATGGATGAAATCGGGCGCGGCACCTCCACCTTCGACGGCCTCGCCCTGGCCTTTGCCATCTGCCGCCACCTGCTGGAAAAAAACCGCTGTCTTTCTCTTTTTGCCACGCATTACTTTGAATTGACGCGCCTGGCGGAAGAGTATCCGGCGCTGGCCAATGTGCATCTGGACGCCGTGGAACACGGCGAGCGCATCGTCTTCTTGCACGCGCTGGAAGAAGGCCCGGCCAACCAGAGTTATGGCATCCAGGTGGCCGCGCTGGCGGGCATGCCCGCCGCCGTGGTGCGCGCCGCCAAGAAGGAACTGCGCAAACTGGAAGAAAAAGCCGCCGACAACCCCCTGCAACCCGACCTCTTCTCCAGCCAGCCACGCCTTATCGCCCCCACCCCCCAACCCGAACCCCACCCAGCCCTGGACACCCTCGCCACACTGGACCCCGACAGCCTCAGCCCCAAGGAAGCGCTGGACATGCTCTACGCGCTGAAAAAGCAGGTAGCAGGGGTCGGGGATCAGGGATCAGGGAT
>JAITEO010000068.1 GCA_031281985.1 Zoogloeaceae bacterium
TTCAGTCATTCTCGATTTCCTCCTTGATGGCTTTCAGGATATGCGCGGGAATGCTGGCTGTATTGGCTTTCGTGTACAAGGTCAACAACCAGATTTCCCCACTGCCGATACGGTTGAAATAGATCACCCGCACGCCAGAGCTTTTTCCAGAACCGGCACGGCTCCAGCGTACCTTGCGGCATCCGCCGGAACCCTTTACCACATCGCCCGCTTCTGGATTGACGGCAAGATAGGCGCCAAACGCGCCACGCTCCTCCTCCGTCCAGACGCCACGCGACTTGCGACTGAAAAGCTCGGTTTCAATAATCGTATACATAATCGAAGGTCGAATTGTACGTTTTTTACGTATCCATGCAAATGGAGCGCATCACCATGCCCATCCCGCAACCACTGAATTCAGACCACGAAGCGAGCCTGCCCTCTCCTCCTCCCCTCTCCCGCAAGCGGGCGAGGGGAGACAAAAGGGGCTTCGCCCATATGGAACTGGCGAGCGCTCTGTCCTCTGTCTCCTGTCCTCTGTCTTCTGTCTCCTGTCCCCTGTCTCCTACCCGCTGCGTCCCTACCTTCGCGGGCGTCGTCTGGTTTCTGGCGGCGTTGGCGCTTCTGGCGGTGGCGGTGAATTATGGCAACAACCTGATTTTCGCGCTGGCGTTCCTCATCGTCTCCCTCTGGCTGCAAAGCGCCTGGCTGTGCTGGCGCAATCTTTCCGGTCTCGTCTGGCAACCGGAAGTCACGCCGCCCGCCTTTGCCGGGGAGACGCTGCATCCCGGCGGCAATCTGCGCGATCCAGCGGGACGGCGGCATGAACAGGTCTTCCTCACGCACGGCGCGCGGCATCGGGGAACGCCGGTCGACCTTGCCGCCGACAGCGCGCACCTGGACATCGCCTTGCCCGCGCTCGCCCGCGGCTGGCAGCGGATCGAGCGGCTGCGTCTGGTTTCCCTGCATCCCCTGGGACTATGGCGCGCCAGCCGCGCCGTGACGGTCTTTTCCGCGCTCGTCTATCCGCGTCCGGCGGGCGGGCTGCCCCTGCCCGGCAAAGCGCCGCGCCCGGCGCACCGGCAGCAGGAATCCGGCGACTTCCAGGGCGTGCGCGCCTACGTGCCCGGCGATTCGCCCCGGCGCATCAACTGGCGCGTCTATGGCCGCCGCGAGGAACTGGCGGTCAACAATTTCGACGGCGGCCAGGGCGGACACGCCCTGTGGCTGGACATGAACGCCTGCACCGGCAACACGGAAGAGCGCCTCTCGCAACTCTGCCAATGGATACTCGCCGCCAGCCAACAAGGACTGGAATACGGCCTCAAACTGCCCAACACCCCCAACATGCCGCCCGGCCAGGGACGATTGCACCAGCAGAAATGCCTGGAAATGCTGGCGCTATCAGGGATCAGGAGTCAGGAATCAGGAATCAGAAGTCAGAACGGAGCCAGTCATGCGGAACACACGACAAATGAATAGGATACTCCCTCCCCTGCTGGAGCCGAAGGCGGAAGGACAGCCGCAGGCTGGTCTAATGAGGCCAGATGCGGCGAAGCCCTTGCAGGCTGCAAAGCCGCACACAAGGGGAGGGCTGGGGAGGGGGTTGCGGCAGGGGAGCAGGCAGCAAGGTTCGACGCGAGCGGAAGCGCCGCAAACCCCCCTCCACCCCCCCTTGTCAGGGGGGAAGAAACCGCGCGCCCCAGGCGCGCCCAGACTATGTTCAACCTCGAAAAACCAGCAATGGCAGGGCCAATACCGCCTTGACATCCACTTTTCATTGCACCCCTTCTGAACCTACAAGGAGAAAAACCATGCGCATCACGGTTACGCAAAACGCGAACGCTTCGCCGGATACGGAATCTTCCGGTCTCGTCTGGCGGACGAAGGAATCTTCCCGGCATCTGTTGATGGCGACGGTCTATAGTCTCGGCATCGTGGCGGCGACCGGCCTGGTGCTGGCCTTGCCGCTGAAAAACGAGCACCTCACCCTGCTCGTCCTGGCGGCGCATCTGACCTCGGGGTTCCTGACCCTCGTGTTCTTCGTCCCCTTTCTCTTCACCCACTTAAAGGACGGGCGCGAATCCTTCCTCAATCTCTTCTTGCCGTGGCGTCTGCTGCACCGCATCTACCGCAACGAAACCCTGTATCACCGGCTCCTGGGCTATCTCCTGATGTGGTGCCTGTGGCTGCTCCTCGCCAGCGGCCTCATCATCGCCGCGCCCGCCGTCGCCTATCTTTGCGGACATCCCATGACGCTTCTGCCCTATGGCGGACATACGCTTCTCCTGTGGGCACACCGGGGCGTCACGCTCCTGCTGCTCCTTTTCCTGATACTGCATTTTCCCAAAAAGGCGCTGTCATGAAACTTCCCGACCTCTCCTTGCCGCTCGTCCGCTTCTTCCTGACCATCGCCTGCGTCCTGCTGCTTGCCGTCCTGCTCCACTTCTTCCTGCCGCCGCAAGCGGATCTGAGCGTGGAAATCGAGCGCGACCTGCCGCTGTATTCACAGCCCTTCGGCAAACACCTGCCCTTTCATCCCGCCGGGATCACCACGCCGGACAACCGGCTCGCCAACTGGCGCGCCATTCCCGGCTCGCGCGCCTGCGGCGAATGCCACCCGAAGGAAACCCTGGAATGGGCAACCTCCATGCACGCCATCTCTGATGCCGACATCATCTACGACAGCACGGTATTGGAAAACACCGACGCTTCCGTGGCGGGGAAAGCGCACGGCGTGGAAAAGGGGCGCTGGTGCGAGGGCTGTCACAACCCGATGGGTGTCGTCAGCGGCGCGGTCACGCTCGCCAATACCGTGCAATCGACGGAAAACATGGAGGAAGGCACTTCCTGCATGGCCTGTCACGCGGTCAATCACGCCGAACCGCTGGTCGGCAACGGGGCGCTGGAACTGGATTTCAACGGCGTCTTCCGCTACGGTCATCCGGCGCTCCTGGCGGCCGCGCCCTCGCGCCACGCCCGCGACATGCGCGCCCGCCGCACGAAACCCCTGATGGGCGATTCCGCCCTGTGCGGCGCGTGTCATACCGAAATCCGCCCCGTGGCGGTCAATGGCGCAATGCCGCCGATGAATCTCCAGGACACCTACGAAGAATGGATGCTCTCGCCCTACGCGCAAATGGGCGTCCAGTGCCAGGACTGCCACATGTCGCAGGACCCGGCCAGGTTCATCGCCACGTTGAAGACGGGCAAGACGCCGAAGAAGACGATTTCGCACCGTTTCATCGGCAACAACTACCTCCTTTCCAACACCAACCTGCCCACCAGCCTGCTCATGACCCTGCGCGGCGGCGCGCCCGCGGGCATGAACCGCCTCTTCGACCGCAAGACCTTCCTGGACGAACTGGGCAAGACGCACCAGGCCGTCGTCGCCCTTCTGCAGGAAGCGGCGGAAATCGAGGTGGAACGTCCCTACCTCGATCCGGTGACGGGCGAATTGCGCTTCACGGTGGCCGTCACCAACGCGGGCGCGGGACACGCGCTGCCCACCGGCCCGCTCGACCAGCGCTACCTGTGGCTGGAAATCGTGGTGAAAGATAAAAGCGGCAACACCCTGCACCATCAAGGCTGGTTCGACCAGAAAAAAGGCGAGGAAGACCGAAACGCCGCGCGCTGGATCAAGGATGTCACCGACATCGAAGGCAACCCCATCCGCCGGCACGTGCTCTTCGACGCGCACGTCCTGCAATACGCCCGCAAACCCATCCCGCCCCGGCAGACCGACCGCGTAGCCTACCGCCTGCCGATCGCCGGAAACGCCCGCCCCGCGCAGGTAGAAGTCCGCCTCTGGTACCGGATTGCCCTCCAGGACATCCTGGAAAACATCGAACGCCAGGGACTGGCCAAGGTGGACGGCGTCATCGTCCCGCCCCTCCTCCTGGAAGAAGCAAAAGTGAATGTGGAGAGCGGAACATGAGGGGCAGGGATCAGGGATCAGGCATCAGGTATCAGGTATCAGAAGACAGAGTGTCCGTCCGTTTTCTGTGTGGAGCGCCGCTTGCCGTCCCCTCTCCCCCGACCCTTTGGGGGAGAGGG
>JAITEO010000100.1 GCA_031281985.1 Zoogloeaceae bacterium
AACAGCAGTCCGGAAGTTTCCTTGTCCAGCCGGTGCGCAAGTTCCAGGAAGCGCGCTTCCGGCCGCTGGCGGCGCAGGGTTTCGATGACGCCCAGGCTCACGCCGCTGCCGCCATGCACGGCGATGCCCGCGGGCTTGTCGATGACGAGCAGCGCCGCGTCTTCGTAGAGCACCGGCAGATCGATTGCGGGCACGGACGAAATGTCGCCGTGTTCGCGCTCGGCGACGCGCAGGGGCGGCAGGCGCAGCGTATCGCCGGCCTGCACGCGATAGTCGGCGGCGGCGCGCTTCTTGTTGATTCGCACCTCGCCGCTGCGCAGGATGCGGTAGATATGGCTCTTGGGCACGCCCTTGCAATGGCGGAACAGATAATTGTCCAGCCGTTGCCCGGATTCTTCGGCGCGCACTTCCTGGTAGGTCACTGCCCGGATCGCGGATTTTTTTCCTGTCTTCATCATTTTTGCACTATACTGCCCCCCGATTTTGCGTCACGAAGAGCAAGAAACGTTGCGCCATCAGACCGATCAGCCTGTTTTTCGCACGCATCTGGAGCGAAAGAACCACAGCCTGTCGGCAGGCCCGGCCTCCTGCGAGCGGCAGGCGTTTTCCCCGGCGCATCCTGCGCCAGCGCCGGATGCGCCAGACCCTGACCCGTCACGCAAAACCCTGGTTAAGTTCGCTCACCAAAAGTAGCGATACTACTCGATTCGCGTGTTGCACACATCCGCGAACATCCATGCAGAATTCATCGCCGGGAGCCTTCGACCGCTTGCGGCTTTTTTGGAAAAGCTGGCATTTTTTCAGACCGACACGGCGCGCATGACCCTATCGCACATCTGACCCGTCCGCTACCCCCTCTCTTTCTGCGTGGGTGCTTCGTCCTGCATACGCTGGAGCACACTACATGAAACGCATGTTATTCAATGCGACACAGGCTGAAGAACTGCGTGTCGCCATTGTCGATGGACAAAAACTGATAGACCTCGACATTGAATCGGCCGCCAAGGAACAAAAGAAAAGCAACATCTACAAGGGAATCATCACCCGCATCGAACCTTCGCTGGAAGCCGTCTTTGTCGATTATGGCGCGGAACGGCACGGTTTCTTGCCGTTCAAGGAAATCTCGAAGCGTTATTTCCAGCCGGGCACGGACAGCCGTTCCAACATCCGCAACGCCCTGCGCGTCGGTCAGGAACTCGTCCTCCAGGTCGACAAGGATGAGCGCCACAACAAGGGCGCGGCGCTGACCACCTTCATCGCGCTGGCTGGCCGTTATCTGGTATTGATGCCCAACAACCCGCGCGGCGGCGGCATTTCCCGGCGCGCGGAAGGCGACGAGCGCGCCGAACTGCACACCATCCAGGATCAGCTCGAAGTTCCCGAGGGCATGAGCCTGATCATCCGCACCGCCGCCATCAGCCACCAGATCGAAGAGTTGCGCTGGGACCTGAATTATCTGCTGCAACTGTGGCAGGCCATCGAGGGCGTTGCCGAAAAGTCCAGCGCGCCGGTGCTCATCTACCCGGAAGGCAGCCTGGTGGTGCGCGCCATCCGCGATTACTTCCAGCCCGAAATCGGCGAAATCCTCATCGACACCAAGGAAATCTTCGAGCAGGCCGAAACCTTCATGGCCTCCGTGATGCCGCATGACGTGGGGCGCGTGAAACTCTACCGCGACGACGTGCCGCTGTTTTCCCGCTTCCAGATCGAGCACCAGATCGAAACCGCCTTTGGCCGCCAGGTGAACCTGCCTTCCGGCGGGGCCATCGTCATCGATCATACCGAGGCGCTGGTGGCGGTGGATGTCAATTCCGGACGCGCCACGCGCGCCGCGAACATCGAGGAGACCGCCTTTCGCACCAACCTGGAAGCCGCCGACGAAGTCGCGCGCCAGTTGCGCCTGCGTGACCTGGGCGGGCTTATCGTCATCGACTTCATCGACATGGAATCGGCGAAGAACCAGCGCGAGGTGGAAAACCGCCTGAAGGACGCGCTGAAATTCGACCGCGCCCGGGTGCAGATGGGCAAGATTAGCCGCTTCGGCCTGATGGAGCTTTCCCGGCAACGCCTCCGTCCGGCGCTGGCGGAAACCAGCTACATTCCCTGTCCGCGTTGCAGCGGCACCGGGCATATCCGCTCCACCGAATCCGCCGCCCTGCACATCCTGCGCATCCTGGAAGAAGAGGCCATGAAGGACGGCACGGCCGCCGTGCATGCGCAGGTTCCGGTCGATGTCGCCACCTTCTTGCTGAACGAAAAACGCCAGGACATCCAGTTCGTCGAACTGCGCCACAAGGTTTCCATCCTGCTCATTCCCAACGTGCACCTGGAAACGCCGACGCACGATATCCTGCGGCTGAAACACGACGACCTCAACGTCGAGGACCTGCGCGAGCCTTCCTACCGGATGGTGGAAGTGCCCAGCGAGGAAAAACCGGGGACGAACAGCGGCGGCAAGCCGGAACCGGCGCGTCCGCGCCAGGAAGCCGCGCTCAAGAACATCACGCCGGAAATCCCCGCGCCCGTCCCCGTCGCGCGCAAGGAAACGCCAGCGGAACCCGCTGGCGGCGGCATCGTCGCGCGCATTCTTTCCTGGTTTCGCGCCAGCGCCACCAACCCGGCGCCCGCCGCGCCCGCCAACGGACAGCGCGAAGGCGCGCGCAGCGACAATCGCCGCAAACCGCGCGATGCACGGCGCAGCGAACCCGCCACGGGCAAATCCGAAAAGACCGAACGCGCCCCACGCGGCGAACGCAACCGCAGCCGCGAAGCCACGGCGACCACGCCCGCCGCTGCCAATGCCACCCCCACACGCGAGCCGCGCGAGCCGCGTGAACCACGCGAACCACGTGAGCCGCGCAAACCGCGCGAACGCCGGGAACGCGAGCCTGCCGCGGTGGCGGAAAAGCCCGCTCCGGCAGCGGAAATCGCCGCCGCCGGTAACGCGGACAGCGGCGAGGAGAGCGGCAATACCCCCCGTCGGCGCGGCAATCGCCGCGGACGCAACAGCCGCCGCGATGCGGCGGCCACGGATGTAGCGGTCACGGAAGAAAACGCTTTGCCGCAGCAGCAAGCAAGTCTTCTGCCGGACGTCGCGGATAGCGAAGACGCAGCCGTGCGTGAAGAACATTCGGAATCCGCGCCGCAGGAAGAAGGCCAGCATGCCGCGGGCGTTGCCAGCGCCCCGGTGGCGCTGATTGCCGAGACCGCTCACGAAGCGGGCGGCACGGCTTCGGAAGCCACGGTTTTTCCGCAACTGGTCAGTCCTTCTGGCCTGTCGACCGCTACCGCGCCCGCCGTGGTCACCAGCGTTGCCGCCAATGTGGTGGCATCCGACGCAGTCGCCTTCTCCGACGAAAGCGGCTCCCCGCTGGTGCCGCCGCCCGCCGAAGTGCCGAGCACGCCCCTGGTCTTTGTACGCGCTTCCGAAAACAAGGAGCAGCGGATAGCAAAACGGCAACCGGAGGAGCGGAACCTCCCGGAACCCCAGGAATCTCCGGAACCCGCGCCAAAGCGCCCGACGCCCGCCGAATTGGAAGATGAACTGGCGAAGAGCGGACTGGTGCTGGTGCAGACGCTCGCCGCCGCCGCGCCCCCGGTAGCGCCCGCCCCGGCAACGCCCCCCAAGGGACGCCGCCCGCGCCGCCAGAAACCGGACGCCGCCCAGCCGGAAGAACCGCTGGTACTGGTGGAAACCCAGGGAACGAGCGAGCATCCGGGAGCCGATACGCCGTAGTCCCGCGCTCCGCATGGTTCCGCCCGCAAGCGGGAATTCCGTAAAGCCGACAGGTCAGCGGATTTCCCGCTTTTCTTTTGGCGGCTGCAAAAAGTAGTATCCTGTTTTGCCGCATGCTGCGCGCCGCTCAACCTCGATGGCGCGCTGTGGCCGCTCGGATTCGGCGCGCTGCCGGAGTGGCCGGGGAAGTTTGCGTTCAGGATACGAGGAGTCGAGAATGCGTAAGCAAGTGCGTGGGTTGGGTCTGGCTCTGTTGATTGCGGCCTTGTGTGTGGCCGGGTACTGCCTGAAAGAAAGTATCGCGGGCGAAAAAGTGATCATGGAGTACGGAAGCGCCTCCAACCCGGACGGCACGTTCGACGCGACGCGTTGGTTCGAGAACGGCATGTACAAACGTCGGCGCGTCAGTTGGT
>JAITEO010000112.1 GCA_031281985.1 Zoogloeaceae bacterium
CCCTTGTGCTGCGTGATGATCTTGTAGGCGATGGAAAGCCCAAGACCTGTGCCCTTGCCGATTTCCTTGGTGGTGAAGAAGGGGTCGAAGATGCGTCCTACCACATCCTCCGGAATGCCCGTGCCATTGTCGGCGACCTTGATGACCACGGTATCCTCGCCCTTCATGCGGGTGGCGATCATGAGCGTGCCGTTTTTCTCGACGGTCGCCTGTACCGCGTTGGTGATGAGGTTCAACATCACCTGATTGATCTGTGACGGGGCGCAGAACACTGGATGGGTGTTGCCGTAGCTTTTCACGACCTGGCGATGCTTGACCAGGTTCTTGGCCAGCATGAGCGCGCTGTCGATGCCATCTTCCAGCCGGTAGAGCGTGTGCTGACCACGGTCCAGACGACTGAAGTTCTTGAGGTTCAGGACGATCTCGCCGATCTGGTCGAGACCGTAGAGGCTGTTGTCGAGCGCCTTCCTGAGTTCGGGGAGGAGTTCCTCATCCAGCGGCGCGGGTGGCACGGGCGCCTGCTTTTCCGCATCATGCGCGGCTTTGCCCGTCATGCCCGCGATGAACGCGCCAGCCTGGGCGCAGTAGGGTTCCAGGGTGTCGCCCAGTGTGTGCAGGATGAATTCCACCGTACCGCGCACGTAGCCTAGCGGCGTATTGATCTCGTGCGCGACGCCGGCGACCATCTGCCCCAGGGAAGCCATCTTTTCGGACTGGATGAGGTGCGCTTCGGAAGCCTTGAGTTCGGCAAGCGCGGTGTTGAGATCCCGGGTACGCTCTTCCACGCGCGCTTCCAGGGATTCATTGACCTCGTTCAAGGCGCGGTTGGCCCGGCTGATCTGCCGGTAGGCGCCCACGAGACGCGCGCTGATGTAGAGAATGAGGAGCAGCAACAACGCGGAATAGACGATGAGGATGTTGCGAAAGAAATCCGCACGCGTCGCCTGGGCAGTGAAGGCTTCCTCCAGCGCCTCCTGCAACTGGTCGATGCGCTGGATGACCGGCACTTCCGCCAGTTCGGCAATCAGGCTGGCTTCCCGTTCGTTTTGCCGCAGGATGGTCTCGCCATGGACGCGAAGTCCCAGGAGCAATTCGGCAAGCGCCGCATCCGGCGGTAATTCCTGCGCGCGGGACACGAGCGCTTCCAGCGCCTGCCGGATGGCTGTCGTGTCCGTGTCGCTCAGGATACCCAGGCGAAACAGCCCGCTTGCGATTTCGTTGGCCTGGAGCCGCAGCGCCATATCCGCCTGCGGAGCACGCTCGATGTCCTCGACGAGCGTCGGCAGGTAGCGCAATGAATTGCGCCAGATGGCGTTGGCCGCCTTGAAGTCATCGATGCCGGCGAATTTCTGATCGAACGCCTCGAAGAGCGACGGCATCGCTTCCGGCGTCGGGATTTCCGCGCGCGACAGATCCGCCTCCAGTTGCGCGCGGACGCTCTGCGTGGCCAGCAATCCTTCCTTCAAAGGGTCGTAGTCGCTGTTGAAGCCGTTGCGCGAGCGCTGGATATCGACATCCAGCTTGGCGTTGATTTCGCGCAGCCGGAGCAGGCTGGTGATCAGATCGCTGCGCGCCTGCGAACCGATGCTGCGGCTGCTCACGGCCAGGAAAACCAAAAGAGCGATCAAAACGGCCGCCACCAGGCATCCGGCGAACCAGCGAAAGGAAAGACCACGAAAGAACGTGGACGCGCTCATGGCTTGCTTTCCTTGCTTTCCATCGCGGGTATGGCGGATTCCTCGATCGACTGGGCCGTCAATGCGCGCAGGAACAGCGCGATCAGGCGCTGATCTTCCACCGGGGCCGTGCGGCCCAACTGGTACTTGAACATGACGCGGATGGCTTCTTCCAGCGTGGCCGCCGCGCCATCATGGAAATAGGGCGCGGTCAGGGCGACGTTGCGCAGGCTGGGCACCTTGAACACGTAGCGGTCGTTTTCCTTGCCCGTGACATTGAAGCGCCCCAGGTCGGCGCCAGTCTCCGGCGTGCCGCGATCCGCGAAGTAATTGCCCAGGGTTCCCAGGCGCTGGAACATGTTGCCGCCGACATTGACCCCCTGGTGGCAGGCGACACAGCCGTAGGACTTGAATTTCTCATATCCCTGCCGCTCTTCCGCGGTAATAGCGCTGCTTTCGCCGCGTAAAAAACGGTCGAAGCGCGAGGCTTCCGGCAGGGAACGCTCGTAGGTGGCGACCGCGTCGCTCAAATTCCTTTGCGACGGCGCTTCGCCGTAGACCGCCCGCACCGCGCGGAGCAGATCGGCATCCTGCGAGAACCGCTGGATGGCCGCCGGCCAGTCGGAGGCGAATTCCAGTGGATTGGTGAGCACATGAGTGATCTGGTTTTCCAGGCTGGGCGAGCGCCCGTCCCAGAACTGGTGGGAGTTGTACGCGGCGGTGAGGACGGAAGGCGCGTTGATCGTGCCGTTCTGCTGGCGGACGCCCTCCGAGACGCGCTTGCCCCGATCCGCGCCGCCCAGTGCGATTGCGTGACAGGAGGCGCAGGAAACCGTGCCTTCATCCGAAAAACGGGGGTCGTGGAAAATGCGAAAGCCCAGTTCCACCTTGGCGGCATCGAGTGCCGGATTGGGCGGCAAGGGCTTGATCGGCTCATTGGCAAGGTTCTGCGCCAAGGCCGGGGCCAGGATAATTTCCGTGCCCAGGATCAGTGCTACGGATAACCCGATCCGCGCGGTACGGCGGATGATTTGCCATTCTTTTCTTCTCTCCATGCCACACCTCCAAAAATGAACCGTGTTTTTCCTCTGATCCCTGACATCTGACACCTGAACCCGAAAAAGCGGGCTTTCGCCCGCTCTTTTCGTTTTCGACGTTCAGCGGATTTGCCGCCAGCTTTGCCGTCCGCCGGGGAGGCGGCCGCCGCCGAGGATTTCCAGTGGGCCGGTGCCCGGGATGTAGGCGATCTTGTCCTGGACGATGATGTCGCCCCAGCCGCCTTCACCCCACAATCCCGCCGAATTTTCCCCGGTCTTGTAGAGTTCGCTCTTCACGGGCGCGCCGGTAAAGGGGTTGATTTCCAGGAGACCGCCCGAAACTGAACTGATGCAGGGATCGTCGCTCGGGCCGATCATCTGCACCAGCAGGTTCTTCTTCAGCATGTCGGGCTGGTAGATGACCCGCGCGCCGACCGGAAGAGGCGATGGCTTGGTCGCGTCGGTCATGTCGATCTGGAGGTCGATGTAGAAGCCCTTCT
>JAITEO010000195.1 GCA_031281985.1 Zoogloeaceae bacterium
GCCATCCAGCCCGCCGTGCGCGCCAGGGCGAAAATGCAGGTAAACATCGAGGTGGGAATGCCGATTGCCTTTTGCACGATGCCGGAATAGAAATCCACATTGGGATAGAGTTTCTTCTCGATGAAGTACTCGTCTTCCAAGGCGATTTTTTCCAGCGCCAGCGCCAGCTTGAACAGGCGATCGTTTTCCAGTCCCAGTTCATTGAGCACGTCGCGGCAGACCTTGCGCATCAGCTTGGCGCGCGGGTCGAAGTTCTTGTAGACCCGGTGGCCGAAGCCCATGAGCTTGAAGGAATCGTTCTTGTCCTTGGCGCGCTCGATGAATTCGCCGACGCGGGAAACGTCGCCGATCTCTTCGAGCATCTTCAGGCAGGCTTCGTTCGCCCCGCCGTGCGCCGGTCCCCACAGGCAGGCAATGCCCGCCGCGATGCAGGCGAAGGGATTCGCGCCGCTCGATCCGGCAAGCCGCACCGTGGAAGTGGAGGCGTTCTGCTCGTGGTCGGCGTGCAGGATGAAAATCACGTCGAGCGCGCGCGCCAGCACCGGATTGGGACGGTATTCCTCGCAGGGCGTGCCGAACATCATGTACATGAAGTTCTCGACATAGCCGAGATCGTTTCTCGGATACATGAAGGGCAGACCGCTGTTGTACTTGTAGGCCATCGCCACGATGGTCGGCAGCTTGGCGATGATGCGGTTGAAGCTCATGTTGCGATGCTCGACGGCGGAAAAGTTCATGGCGTCGTGGTAGAAGGCGGAAAGCGCCCCGACCACGCCGGTCATGACCGCCATGGGGTGCGCGTCACGGCGAAAACCGTTGTAGAAGCGGGTGAGCTGGTCATGCACCAGCGTATGCCGCCGGATGGTGTTCTCGAAGTCGGCCTTCTGCGTGGCATTGGGCAGTTCGCCGTTCTTCAGGAGGTAGGCGACTTCCAGGAAGTTGCACTGTTCGGCCAGTTGCTCGATCGGATAGCCGCGATACAGCAGTTCGCCCTTGTCGCCATCGATGTAGGTAATGCTGGATTTGCAACTGGCGGTGGACAGGAAGCCGGAATCATAGGTGAATACCCCGGCCTTGCCGCCCAACGCGCGAATGTCGACACAGTCATTGCCATGTGTGGGCGCAAGTACCGGCAATTCGATGGTATTGCCTTCTATGTTCAATACTGCGATGCGTTCGGATGTCATGATGTATTCTCCTGTTGTGGTCATGTTGAAGCAAAAACGCCCCGAAAAAAAACGCAAGGCGCGAGGTTGCGGGCAAATGCAATGCCAAAAGGCGGCATCCGCCCTGCCCTCCCTTGTTATGTACCTTCACGCAACATGGCGACAATCGGCGCCAGGCGAGCGTCTTCGCACTCGTCCCGGGCGCTGATCAGGCGCCACAACGCCATGTCATCGTAATCAGCAAGCTCGATGAAAGCCTGCTGTTCGGCTTCGGGGAGTTTTCCGAAGGTATTTTCCAGAAAACGCCCCAGAACCATATCCACTTCCAGCATTCCGCGACGGGTGCAGCGCCAGCGCAGACGCTCGAAAGCGGCGCGTTCCATCAGACCGCCCGCGCCACCAGCATGTCCCGGATCTTGCCAATGGCGCGCGTGGGATTCAAGCCCTTGGGACAGACATCGACACAGTTCATGATGGTGTGGCAACGGAACAACCGGTACGGGTCTTCCAGATTGTCCAGCCGCTCGCTGGTCGCCTGGTCGCGGGTATCGGCCAGGAAACGGTAGGCGGTCAGCAATCCCGCCGGTCCCACGAACTTGTCTGGATTCCACCAGAACGACGGGCACGAGGTCGAACAACAGGCGCACAGGATGCACTCGTAGAGGCCGTTCAGTTCCTCGCGTTCCTCCGGCGTTTGCAGGCGTTCGCGCTCCGGCGGCGGATCGTTGTTGACGAGATAGGGTTTGATGGAATGGTACTGCTTGAAAAACTGCGTCATATCCACCACCAGGTCACGAATGACCGGCAGCCCCGGCAAGGGTTTCAGGACGATGGGCTGCTTCAGGGAATCCAGTTCCGTGAGGCAGGCCAGCCCATTCTTGCCGTTGATGTTCATGGCGTCCGACCCGCACACGCCCTCGCGGCAGGAACGGCGATAGGAAATCGTCTCGTCCCTGGCCTTCAGCTTGGTGAGCGCGTCCAGCAACTTGCGGTCGGTGGCGTCGACTTCCACGGAAATGTCCTGCAGGTAGGGACGCTCGTCCTTGTCCGGATCGTAGCGGTAGATCCTGAATTGCACGGTACGTGTCGTCATCTCTTCTCTCCTCGTTTCTTGTTCTTCCAGTGTACGTCAAAAAGCAAAACCAGTTCTTGCCTGTCCTTCTTTGCCGTCTTCCCTTCAATACGACCGGGTTTTCAGGGCGATGGTCTCCACCGTGAGCGGACGAAGACGCACGGGCTTGTAGGCGATGCGATTGCCTTCCCGATGCCAGAGGCTGTGCTTCAACCATTCCTTGTCGTTTCGGCCATTGGGGAATTCCGGCGTATCCGGGGCATCGTCGCGCACATGCGCGCCGCGCGATTCCTTTCTCGCCTCGGCGGAAATCATCGTCGCCTTGGCGACCTCGATCAGGTTTTCGGTTTCCAGCGCCTCCACCCTTGCCGTGTTCCAGACCTGCGACTTGTCGCGTATTTCCAGGTTGTGCACCATTTTCTCGACTTCCAGGATGCGCGCAACGCCCTGTTGCAACAGGTTGGCAAAGCGGAATACCCCGGCGTGCGCCTGCATGGTGCGGGCAATCGCCTGCCGCGCCTCGTAGACGCTCACTCCGCCCTGACGCTGGTCGATGGCCTCGATGCGGGCGCGGGCGCGATCGGCGGCATCGGCGGGCAGATCGCGGTGCGCCTTGCCGGTCTTCAAGTCTTCCACGGCGGAATCGCCTGCGGACTTGCCGAAGACCAGGAGATCGAGCAGTGAATTGGTGCCCAGACGGTTCGCGCCATGCACGGAAGCGCAGGCGCATTCGCCCGCCGCGTAGAAGCCGGGAACCACGGCATTTTCGCCATCCGCACCCAGGCTCACTACACGCCCGTCGTAGCTCGTGGGAATGCCGCCCATCTGGTAGTGCGCGGTCGGCACCACGGGAATGGGCGCCTTGATCGGATCGACGCCCGCGAACTGGATGGAAATCTCGCGGATGCCGGGCAGACGCTTCATGATGGTCGCCGGATCGAGGTGGGTAATGTCCAGGAACACGTAATCCTTGTTGGGGCCGCAGCCGCGCCCTTCC
>JAITEO010000320.1 GCA_031281985.1 Zoogloeaceae bacterium
GACGAGATTGAAAGGATAAGGCGTGCGGGTAGCCTGCTTGCATGGTTTTTGGTAAGATCGCCCGAATTGTCCAAGAATTGAACGATGCAAACGAAAACAGTACGCTACGCCGCGAAGCCAGAGGCGTTGGATTATTTCCGGCGCGAGGGGCTTGATCGTTATTTCAGCGTCGAGGCGGAATATGCCTTGTCGGCATATGATGCGATTGATCCCGCCAACAAGGTTCCCTATCCCCCGGATGTTGACGATCTGGTGCGCCTGCACCGGCTCATTCGTGAGCGCAGGGTGTTGACCGTCCTGGAATTCGGCGTTGGTTTTTCTACCATCGTCATGGCGGATGCCTTGGCCAAAAACAAGGCGGATCATGAGGCCGACTTTTTGGCGGAAGGGATTCGCTGCCTCTATCCTTTCAGTCTCTTCAGCGTCGATGCGGATGCAAATTGGATCGGCATCGTCCAGAAAAATGCCAAATGCATGGGGGGGGGGGTGAATTTCTTGCATAGCGCCGTGCATATCGGGACATTTCATGACCGGCTCTGCCACTACTATGATGCCTTGCCGGATGTCATGCCCGACTTCATCTATCTGGATGGCCCTGCGGGGGATCAGGTTGTGGGGCATGTCGATGGCAGCAGTTTTGCGGGCAACATGGAGCGCACGGTCATGTCCGCCGACCTGTTGCGGCTGGAGCCGACGCTTACGCCCGGCACGTTCATCCTTGTCGACGGTCGCGTGAACAACGCCCGTTTTTTGCGCAACAACTTCCAACGGGAATGGAAAATGCTCCGTGACGATGAAGCTGACATCACGACCTTTGAGCTTTGCGAGCCGCCATTGGGTGTGCATAATCGCAGGCGTCTCAAATTCCAGGGGCTGATCGGTCTGCGCGCATGATTTTAAGTAACCAAGTAAAACTGATTCGCAGCGAACTCATCAACTTCGGTCGTGGCCTGCAGCGGCTTTTTTTACCCTTTATGCCGAGCCACAATACTGGCGCGACATCATCTGCGCCGTCGAGGAACTGGGATGCGCGGTTTCCGGTTTTCGCTTCGAATCCCAGGGTGTGACCTCGTGGCGCAGCAAGATTTCCTGATTTCCCATAAACGCCATGGATGCCCGTCCTGCTTTCTACATCGACCGCTTCCCCGTTGGCGACGAGCGCGTTTTCGTCATCGCGGAAATCGGCAACAACCACAATGGCTCACTGGAACTCGCCAAGCGTCTGGTGGATAGTGCCCAAGAAGCGGGCGCGGACTGCGTCAAATTCCAGTTGCGCAACCGCACTGCCCTCTACCGACCGCGCGGGGACGGGCAAAGCGAAGACCTGGGCGTGGAATACCTCCAGGATTTGCTCGCCAGGATGGAACTGAGCCTCGACGAACACCGGGAACTGCATGCCTACGTCGTGAAAAAAGGTTTGCCCTATCTGGCGACCCCTTGGGACGCGCCGAGCGTGGATGTGCTGGCCTCCTTCAATGTGCCGGCATTCAAGATCGCCTCGGCGGACCTGACCAATCCCGCGCTCATCGCCAAGGCCGCCAGCTTCGGAAAACCGCTGATCCTGTCGACCGGTATGTCGTTCGAGCACGAAATCATTCGCGCCATCGCCCCTCTCCAGGCATCCGGCCTTCCCTTCGCGCTCCTGCATTGCAACAGCGCCTATCCCGCGCCGGAAAGCGACATCCAGTTACGCTATCTCGCCCGCCTGAGGGAATTGCACCCTATCGTCGGCTATTCCGGGCATGAGCGCGGCATCGCCATCAGCTTGGCCGCCGTCGCGCTGGGCACCCAGATCATCGAACGGCATATCACCCTCGACCGGGGCATGGAAGGCCCGGACCATCTGGCGAGCTTGGAAGCGAAGGAATTCAAGGCGCTGGTCGACGGCATCCGCCAGCTCGAACGCGCTCTGCCCTGGCACCCTCTCGCGGACGGCACGGGACGCAAGGTCAGCCAGGGCGAACTCTTGAACCGGGAGAACCTGGGGAAAAGCGTCGTCGCCGCCCGTCCCATCGCCAGGGGCGAAGTGTTTTCCCGCCCCATGCTCGCCGCGCAAAGCCCCGGCCAGGGCTTGCCGCCCTACCGCTTGGAAGAATTGATCGGCAAAACGGCCAAACGGGATTTGCAGACCGGCGATTTTCTGTTCGCCAGCGATCTCGATGCGCCGCCACCAGAAACGCCGGAAACACAAAAAGCGCCGGAAGAAAAAAAACGGCACTTCGCTTTTCCCGTCCGTTGGGGCGTGCCGGTGCGTTACCACGATTTCTTGCGTTACCGGCAATGGATCACCCCCGACCTTTTCGAATTCCATCTCTCCTACCGCGATCTTTCCCTCGACCCGCGCCCTTTCCTTGCCCAAACGGATGCTTCCCGCTTGGTCATCCACGCCCCGGAACTCTTTGAAAACAGCGAGTTGCTCGACCTCGCCTCGGATGACCTGGCCTATCGCCAGCGCTCCATCGACAACCTGCAACGCGTCGTCACCATCACCCTTGCCGTGGCCGAATTCTTCCCCCGCGCCAGGGACCTGCTGATCGTCGCCAATGTCGGCGGCTTTTCCGCCGACGCGCCCGCGCCACTCGAACGGCGCGCGGAACTCTACCGGCGTTTTTACGAATCCTGCGCCCAAATCCGATTCGGGCGCACGGAACTGATCCCGCAAAACATGACACCCTTCCCTTGGCACTTCGGCGGACAGCGGCACCAGAACATTTTCATGATGCCGGCAGAACTGGCCCGGGAAGCGCAAGCGCGCAAGCTGCGTCTTTGCCTCGACCTCTCTCACCTTTCCATGACCTGCTTTCACTTCGGCCTGGATTTCCAGGTATCCCTCAAAACCCTGTTGCCCCACACCGCCCACCTGCATATCGCCGACGCCCTGGGCGACAATGGCGAAGGGGTACCCATTGGCAGCGGCGATATCGACTGGCGGCAAACCTGGGCGCAAATCCGCGCCCGCCCGGAAATCAGCTTCATCCCGGAAATCTGGCAAGGCCACAAAGACCACGGCGCAGGCTTCTGGTCGGCGCTGGAATTTTTGACGCAAATTGAACGAGACATTGGACAGGAGAACATGCAATGCCAGGAAAATACGAAACCCTGCTGAAAATCAAGTTCGTTATTGCAAGGGCCGCAGGGCCGTGGCAATCCAGATGATCTGTAGGGATGACGAAACGAGAGTGACGTGGTGTTAGTTTTGTAGGTTGGATAAGCGAAGCGTAATCCGACATTCGTATTCCACGATGCGCAGCATCGCAAACCAGACAACAGCGGCGCAAGCGCCGGTGATGAACGAATGTCGGATTACGCCTGCGGCTCATCCAACCTACGAAAACCACGGCGCTTCGCGCCTCGCAATGAGGGGGCGCACGGTTTTTCCACTTCGGATTGCACCCGGGTGTATAAACAAATGTTGCAACAGGATATACTTACTTACACTGTCACTCCCATGCAACCTGTGATCAAGCCGCCGCCCGTAGCACCTTTGCCGATCGCCGATCTCGAACACATCCTGCAGCACACGCAAGCTCTGTGGCGCGCGCTTGACGGAGCGCGCTTTTTCATTACGGGCGGCACCGGATTCTTCGGTATCTGGCTTCTGGAAACCCTGGCCTATGCCAAGGCACATCTCGGTCTCGATCTCAGGGCAAGGATACTCACCCGCAATCGCGGCGCATTTTCCGAAAAAGCGCCGCATCTGGCGGGCAATGCCATGTTCGACTGGCAGGAAGGCGATGTACGGACGTTTCGTTTTCCCTCGGGTGAATTCAGCCACATCATCCATGCTGCGGCGACTTCTTCAAGCACCATCCCCGCCCAGGAAATGCTGGACACCCTGATCGATGGAACCCGCCACGTGCTTCGCTTCGCGGCCCAATCGCAATGCAAACGTCTGTTGCTGGTCAGTTCCGGCGCGGTCTATGGAACCCAACCACCGGAATTGCCGCAATTGCCCGAAACACACCCCCATGCGCCTAACCCGCTCGATCCAGCCTCCGCCTATGGAGAAGGTAAACGCATGGCGGAACTTCTGTGCGCTATCGCCACGCAACAGGGCATTCCCTGCGCCATTGCCCGCTGCTTCGCCTTCATCGGCCCACATTTGCCGCTCGATGCCCATTTCGCGGCGGGAAATTTCCTCTCCGATGCCGCGCACGGCGGACCCATCCGCGTCAATAGCGATGGACGTTCAGCGCGTTCTTATCTTTACATGGCGGATTTGATGGTCTGGCTATTGACCATCCTGGAAAA
>JAITEO010000325.1 GCA_031281985.1 Zoogloeaceae bacterium
GGCGCAGACCTTCCTGGCGTTCCCTGCCGCGGCAACCGCCATGCTCGACGATCTCCGCAAAGGACATAAACCAGGTGTCGTCCTCCAGCCCTCCCGCCGTGACATACAGGACGATGCCCAGCATGAAGCGGGCATCGGCGTCATCCTGGGCGTCCCGCTCCAGGGCAGAAGAGGAATCCAGCACGTCCGATCCCTCGCCCCAGCTCACTTGCCAGCCTTCGTCCCTGGCGCGTTCCTCCCGCGCGCACTCCTCGACGTTCAACCGCTCCGACGCATCCCGGTGCGCGCGTTTTTGCCACCTTGCGGCCTCGATCTCGTTTTCCCCGAACGTGAGCGGCGCATACGGGCAAACCACCTCCTCGGCGGACGCATCCGTTTCCGGCTTGCCATGCAGCGCCGCCATCGCCCGCTGCGCCTGGGCGTCCCCCTTTTCCGCCGCCGCCTGCAAGTTGCGCACGGCTTCTATCCTGCGCGCGCAGTCCTGGAGGGGCAAAGGCAGGCGCGCAAGTTCCGAAGCGCCAAAGTCGGGCAGGATGCCGGGCGGCGGCTCGGCCACACGCCGCCAGGCGGCAATGCTCTCGGCGTCATCCGTCGAATCGCCCAAGGCAGGACAAACGGCGGCAAGCGCGCAGAGCGCTATGATTACGACATGCTTCATGCCGCGCTGGCAGCCAGAATCGTCTGTTTTCATCCTGTTTTTTCCCGCGTGAATTTTCGGAAGGTTTTCCAATACCGGTCCTTGTAGATGGTGTATTCGATGGGCAATAGATCCGAGTATTCGTCCTGAATCTGGTAGAAGAGTTTGGAAATCCTGCGGAAATCCGTGCAGGCGAAGAACAGTTGCTTTTCGCCGTTGCCGGTTTCCCGGCCGATATACAGGCAGGTTTTGTCTTCCCGCACGCGGCCCTGCAAATCGTCCTCGATCTGGAACATGTGATCGCTGGTTTCCTTGTCCGGCATGCCGTTGTCGGCGGTGGATGCCGCATAGTCGATGTACAGGATGGCAATCCACGGATAGGACGCCCGGTTCTTTATCCCCAGCAAGGTGGTATTGACGGCGGCCAGGATGGGATTTCCGTTTTGCAGCGCCCCTTCCAGCAGGGAGAAGGATTGCTGGTCTTCCTCCGGGATGACTTCTTCCGGCGCCTGTTCGCGCGCGCCTTCCTCTTGCCGCCTCGTCAGGAACGCGCCCAGTTCGCCGATGGGAAGGGCGCGCTGGCTTCGCCGGGGCTTGCCGACGACCTCGAAGTGGTCGATGCCGGTGGCAAACGCCAATTCTCCCAGGCAGCACCCCAAGAAAATATCGACCCCCTTGGTGATTGCCGGAGCATTTTTCTTGTTCAGGCCGGCATGGAGAATGACGATGTTGGTTTCCGCCGGATATTTTTCATCGCGATCCGCATAGAAAGACAGGTTGTCCTTGTTGAAGACGTGGCCTTGCATTTCGATATGGAATTCTTCCATGTCCATGGCGGGCTTCAGGGCAATGAATTTCCAGCCTTCCAGCGCGGGCGCGCAGGCGACCAGTTCCTCGATGAAAACGAAATTCACGATATTGCCTTCCGCGGAGAAGATGAGTTCGGCCGTGTGTTCATCCGACATTCCCGCCAGGAAGTAATAGCAATCCGCCTTGATGTCATCGAGTTTTGCGGACATCCTGTCAAAGAAATCTTCATGGATGCCCGCGTTGTCTTTCTGGCCGAGGAGGGCAAAAAACGCTTTTTCGTGCTGCGCGAACCAGTCCCAGAACCGGTGATAGGCGCGCACGAAACGATCTGGATGGTGCATGTTTCTTTTCCTTTTTGTCTTCTATGTCCGCCTTGTCGTCAAACGCTGCCTTTTTGCGGATCGAGCTTGTCTTCGCTGGAATGGAGCTTGTTCAGGGCGTTCAGGTAGGCTTTGATGGAGGCGATGACGATGTCCGTATCCGCGCCCTGGCCGTTTACGATGCGTCCATCCCGGGAGAGGCGCACGGTGACTTCGCCCTGCGCGTCGGTGCCGGTGGTGATGGCATTGACCGAATACAGCAGGAGTTGCGCCGCGCTGTGGACGATTTCCTCGATCGCCCGGAACGCCGCGTCGACCGGGCCGGAGCCATCGGCTTCCGCCTTCTGCTCTTCCTTGCCCACGCGCAGGGTTATCTGCGCGCGCGGCGTCTCGCCCGTTTCGGAGGCCACGCGCGAATAGTTGAGCCGGTAATGCTCGGCGGCGGGCGTGAGCGCCTCATCGGAAATCAGCGCTTGCAGATCCTCGTCGAAAATCTCGTGCTTCTTGTCGGCCAGCGCCTTGAAGCGGGCAAAGGCGGCGTTCAGCGCTTCCTCGCTTTCCAGCACGATGCCCAGTTCGGCAAGGCGGCTCTTGAAGGCGTTGCGTCCCGAATGCTTGCCCAATACCAGCTTGTTCCGGCTCCAGCCCACGTCCTCGGCGCGCATGATTTCGTAGGTTTCCCGGTGTTTCAGCACGCCGTCCTGGTGGATGCCCGCTTCGTGCGCGAAGGCGTTGGCGCCGACGATGGCCTTGTTGGGCTGCACCGGATAGCCGGTAATCTGCGACACCAATTTGGACGCGGGCACGATCTGCGTGGTGTCGATACGGGTTCTCACCGGGAAAATGTCGGCGCGGGTACGAACGGCCATCACTACTTCTTCCAGCGAAGCGTTGCCTGCCCGCTCGCCCAGGCCGTTGATCGTGCATTCCACCTGGCGCGCGCCCGCCAGCACGGCGGAAAGCGAATTGGCGACCGCCAGTCCCAAATCGTTGTGGCAATGCACCGACCAGATCACGCGGTCGGCATTGGGCACGCGCTCGATCAGGCGGCGCATCATGTCCGCGAAGGGTTGCGGCAGGGTGTAGCCCACGGTGTCCGGCACATTGATTGTCGTCGCCCCGGCATCGATGACCGCTTCAAAAATGCGGCAGAGAAAATCCAGATCGGAGCGCCCCGCGTCCTCGGCGGAAAATTCCACGTCGTCGGTATGGCGGCGCGCCCAGCCAATGGCCTTGACCGCCTGCGCCAACACCTGTTCGGGCGTCATGCACAGCTTTTTTTCCATGTGGATGGGACTGGTGGCGATGAAGGTGTGGATGCGCTTTCTTTCTGCCGGAAGAATGGCTTCACCGGCGCGTTCGATATCCGGTTCATTGGCGCGGGCAAGCGAGCAGACGGTGGATTCCCGTATCGTTCCGGCAATTGCGCGGATGGCCTCGAAGTCGCCGGGGGAAGCGGCGGCGAATCCGGCCTCGATGACATCCACGCGCATTTTTTCCAGTTGGCGGGCAACGCGGATTTTTTCTTCCCGCGTCATGGAAGCGCCGGGGCTTTGCTCGCCGTCGCGCAAGGTGGTATCGAAAATGATCAGGGGCTGCATGGAAGACTCCAGAAGGACAAGGGCGCGTTTTATCCGCGCGAATCGAACAAGAACTCGACAATCGTCTGGCGGCGCTGGTTGGTGATACGGAATTCGGCGCGCCAGCGCATGCGGCCGGTGACGCAGATGTGCAGGGTGGCCTGCCCGATGAACTGGTCGGGCGCGATCTTCTGCAACGGCACGGGATCGAAGGGCATTTCCATGTTGACGCCGGAAAGGGTCAGCAGCGCGCTTTGCGCCGGAACGTCCCGCAAAATGAGCCGCACGGTCAAGGGTTGCAGGAGCGCCAGCGGGCGCGGCGCGAGTTCGGCGATGAGCGCGCCGCCGCCGGGCACTTCGACGCGGCAGGGCGTCTGGTTCAGATCGCAGGCATCCGGCGGCAGGCGCGTAATCTCCAACGCGTCTTCGCGCGCATCCGTCCATTGTCCGCCATGCCAGAACCAGCGCCCCGCAAGAAAGATCGACAACAGGAGCAGCAAGGCGGCCAGGATGGAGAGGAAAATCTTCCGGCGCGTCATTTCCGTCCCGTGCTGCCAAAGCCGCCCGCGCCGCGCGCCGAGGGCGTGAATTCGTCGACGATACGCAGACCGACCTGCAACACCGGCACGACGACCAGTTGCGCGATGCGCTCCAGCGGCTCGATGACGAATGCCTGGCTGCCGCGATTCCAGGCGGAAACCATGATTTCGCCCTGGTAGTCGGAGTCGATAAGCCCGACCAGGTTGCCCAGCACGATGCCATGCTTGTGTCCCAGGCCGGAGCGCGGCAGCACCAGCGCGGCCAGTCCGGGATCGTCCAGATGGATGGCCATGCCGGTCGGAATGAGCAGGGTCTGGCCAGGAAGAAGCTGCGCAGGCGCATCGATGCAGGCGCGCAAATCCAGTCCGGCCGCGCCCGCCGAGGCGTAATGCGGCGGATCGTCCCTGAGGCGCGCATCCAGTATCTTGATATCCATGTGTTTCTTTTCGGTTGCCATCATTTTTTCTCCATCAATGCCAGGATATGCGCCATCAACTGGCGGGCTATCTGTGTCTTCGGGGCGGCGGGCAAGGGATGACCGCCCGCATCGTCGAACAGGATGACGCGATTCGTTTCGCCGCCGAACCCTTCCTGGATGAGATTGCCGACGATGAGCGGAATATTCTTGCGCACGCGTTTTTGCTGGGCGTAGTCTTCCAGATGCTCGCTTTCGGCGGCAAAGCCCACGCAAAACGGGGGACGCGGCAAGGCGGCGACTTCGGCGAGGATGTCGGGATTTTGCACCAGGCGAATCTCTGGCGGGACGCCCGCGCTCTTTTTCAGCTTTTGCGGCGCAACCTGCTCGGCGCGATAATCGGCGACGGCGGCAACGGCGATGAAGATATCCGCCTCCGCCGCCCGTTGCAGGACGGCGGCGCGCATTTCCAGCGCGCTCTGCACGAAAATGCGCAAGACCTGCATGGGCGCGGGACGCGCGACCGGGCCGGAAACCAGCGTGACCTCCGCCCCCGCCTGCGCGGCAGCGCGCGCCACGGCATAGCCCATGCAGCCGGAAGACAGATTGGTAAGCCCGCGCACCGGATCGATGGCCTCGAAGGTGGGTCCCGCCGTGAGCAGGACTTTCTTTCCCGCCAGCGACTTGGGCGTAAAGAAGGCGCACAGGGCTTCCAGCAGGGCTTCCGGCTCCAGCATCCTGCCCTCGCCTTCTTCGCCGCAAGCCTGCACGCCCGCGGCGGGGCCGAGACAGGTTATGCCATCCTGGCGCAGGATTTCCAGATTGCGCCGCGTTGCCGGGTTCTCCCACATCTGCCGGTTCATGGCGGGCGCAACCAGCAAGGGACAATCGCGCGCCAGGGAGAGCGCGGCGAGCAGGTCGTCGGCGCGCCCCTGCGCTAACCGGGCGATGAAATCCGCCGTCGCGGGCGCAACCAGGATGGCGTCCGCCGCGCGCGTGAGATCGATGTGCGCCATGGGACTGTCCGCCGCCCACATGTCGGTCAACACGGGCTTGCCGGAAAGGGCGGCAAAGGTGGCCGGGCCGACGAAGCGGGTTGCGGCGTCGGTCATCACTACCCGCGCCGTCGCGCCCGCGCCCGCAAGCAGCCGCAACAAGGCCGCCGCCTTGTACGCCGCCACGCTGCCCGTCACCCCCAATACAATCCGCTTGCCTTCCAGTTCCATCGTCCACCACATCCCGGGAAAATCAAAGGCTGCCATTTTAGCCGTTTGCGCGCGGCAATTGCGCCTTTGATGCGCGGACAAAACGAAATACCCTCCCCAAAATGCAAAACAGGCTTGCCAGGAAAGGACAGGTGAGGATAGAATGCTTGGCTTTTCCAAATCGTATTTTCATCTGGAGCAACAATCATGGCGCGAGTCTGCCAAGTGACGGGCAAGGCCCCAATGGTAGGGAACAAGGTTTCCCACGCCAACAACAAAACCAAGCGTCGTTTCCTGCCGAACCTGCAGTACCGCCGCTTCTGGGTTGAAACCGAAAATCGTTTCGTGCGTCTGCGCGTTTCCAGCGCCGGACTGCGCCTCATCGACAAAAAAGGGATCGATGACGTGCTCTCCGACCTGCGCAGCCGCGGCGAACTCTAACGCAAAGGAGAACGAACATGGCCAAAGGCGGACGCGAAAAAATCAAACTGGAATCCACGGCGGGAACCGGACACTTCTATACGACTTCCAAGAACAAGCGCACCACGCCCGAAAAGCTGGAGTTCCTGAAGTACGACCCGAAAGCAAGAAAACACGTGCTGTACAAGGAAATCAAGCTGAAATAAAGGGGGCGTCAAAAAGTACCCCCCACGGTGCGGAGAGAACAAATAAGCAGGCGCAAGGCCTGCTTTTTTTGTGTGGGAAAGTTTCGCGCGAAAAAGACAGGTAACGCTCAAGACCGGACGCGCAACACCCGCGAGCGCATCAGTACGCCGCTGTCGTGCGGCGCGGCAGTAGGACAAACCAGGTCAGGAAGAGGCCGTAGCCCAAGAAGGCGATGGCGGACAGGTTGGCGAGCGACAGGCCGAACAGCGTCCATTCCTTGCTGCTGCACGAACCGATGGCAAGGAAGAATTCCGGCAACACCGGGCCGTTATCCATCCAGTACTCGCCCAAGGCTGCCACCAGCCGCTCGATCGGCCCCGGATCCGTGAAGCTGCATTCCGCAACCAGATTGGGCACGGCTTGCATCAGGGTCTGGTAGATCGCAACGCCCAGCCCCAGCAGACAGATCAGCACCAGCGGCGCGCCCAGGAGGCGATAATTGCGCCGCCCTTCCCAGGTCTCCACGGAAAACGGCGGCAGGGCGAACACCAGCGACAGCGTCCCCAAGAGGATGTACAGCAAACGCTGAAAAATGCACAGCGGACAGGGACTCAAATGTTCCCATTCCTGGAGCTGCCAGCAAAAGAGCAGCAGTGACCACACCGACACGCCCACCAGCAGAAGCGCCGGACGCGGCGTCATGACAAGGATGCGGCGCGCGGCTTTGCGCAAGAGATCGAACATCGTGAAGACCCGAAGAAAAGGATACGCCGCATATGGTAGCAGGGGCGCAATCAGAAGTGGAGGAAACAAACAAGGCGCTACCGCTTGCCGTCCCCTCTCCCCCAATCCTTTGGGGGAGAGGGTGCCCGATAGGGCGGGAGAGG
>JAITEO010000003.1 GCA_031281985.1 Zoogloeaceae bacterium
TCTCCCATCCGATGTGATTCCCCTAAATGTCAAACTCTTACTGTCTCCCCGGCAGAGCCGGGGGATTTCCCTTTGTATTAACATGACATTATCCACTTTTCATTGCGCCCGTTGGGATGGAGTGCAATCCAAAGTGGAGAAAACCAACGAAGCCCCACCCCTTGCAGTCCCCTCTCCCCCCAATCCTTTGGTGGGAGAGGGGACTGCAAGTGGGTGGCACGGCGCGTTGTCAAGGGTGTTCCTGGGAAAGTCGCTGTGTCTGCAAGGGCGCTACGCGCCGCATGGAACGATACCCTCTCCCGACAGCAGACGTTCGCGCTTTGCCTGGCAAGGTTTTTCCTCCACTTTGGATTGCACCCGTTGGGATGCGTACAATACCGCCTATTGTCTTTTTTGTTTTCCCGACATGGAAATCGTCCTGATCAGCGGTCTTTCCGGCTCCGGCAAATCCGTGGCCCTGCATGTGCTGGAAGATCGCAGTTACTACTGCGTGGATAATCTACCGACCGCCATGTTGGCGTGGCTGGTCGAACTATTGCAGGCGGAGGGTTATGCGCGCGCGGCGGTAGCCATCGACGTTCGTTCGGGCGCGGCCATCGACACCCTGCCGGAAAAAATCATCGCCCTGCGCCGGGAAGGACATCTCGTCAGTTTTCTGTTTCTCGACGCGCAAGACGATACGCTGATCAAGCGCTTTTCCGAAACACGCCGCCGTCATCCGCTGGCTTCCGACACCCGCACGCTGGTGGAAGCCATCCACGAGGAACGCCGCCGCTTGCAGCCGCTGGCCGGGTTGGGGCACCACATGGACACTTCCGATCTGCGCGCCGCCCAGTTGCGCGAATGGACCTTGCAAGTTGCCGCCGCGCCAGTGCAGGAAGGACTGACCCTGCTCATTCAATCCTTCGGCTTCAAACACGGCCTGCCGCAGGACGCCGACCTGGTGTTTGACGCGCGCTGCCTGCCCAACCCATATTACGAACCCGCCCTGCGCGCCCTGACGGGGCTGGATGCGCCAGTAATCGAATTCCTGGAAGGCGAAGCCATGGTATTGAAAATGCGCGCCGACCTGCACCGCTTCATTTGCGACTGGCTGCCCGCCTACTGCCAGGACAACCGTGCCAACCTGACCATCGCCATCGGCTGCACCGGCGGCCAACACCGCTCCGTCTACCTGGCGGAATGGCTGGGCCGGCAGTGCCAACGCCTGGTTACGCGCGTACTGGTACGACACCGGGCAATCGGGGGACAAAAGCCGGATACCGCACGATAAGGAGGCAACGCCCCCAGTACCGGATGGGTTTTGCGTTGGGTTTTCACGGTTTGAAGGCGAAGCTTGCTTTGCCTTCAAACCCAAGATAAACCGGCAAAAAGTAGGTTTTTACTTTTTGACGTAAACATCTACCCAGCGCTGCCACATACCCCGAAACGCCTGTTCCAGGCTGCGCGCCATGCGTGGAGCGTCCATCAGGGGGCTGGCGCGCATCCGTTCGCGCAGGTTGGTGCGCATGGCCTTTAAACGCGGGCGATCCTGGTGCAAGGCGACGGCGATATCGACGTAGGCTTCTGGTGTTTCCGCAATCAGCTCGTCCAGACCAACGTTTTTCAGGATGATGCGCCCCATGCGCGAAACCAGCGCGTCGCCCGGCCAGGTGACGAAGGGTACACCCATCCAGATGGCGTCATAGCCAGTGGTGCCGCCGTTGAAGGGGAAGGGATCGAGGCACAGGTCGGCTTCGTTGTAGCTATTGAAATAGGCCTGCATCGGAACGATTCCCCGGATGTCCAGTTGCTCCGGGGCAACGCCATGACGGGCGAACTGGCTTTCGACATAGGCTTTGAGGGTCTCGTCCTGCCCGCCGCGCGCAACCAGGATGAGACGGGATTCTGGCGCACGCGTCAGAATCTCGCTCCAGAGCCGGATGGCGTGCTGGCTGGCCTTGCGGAAATTGTTGAGACAGGCGAAGGTGAAAGGGCGGCCGGAACGTTCGCAAGGCAAGCCCGGCTGAATGGGCACATTCGGGATGTTGGTGCGCACGCCGTAACAATCGGCCAACGGCCAGGGCGTCTCGGTACACCACGTCCCCTTTTCCAGCACCGGATCCGGAGGAATGAAAATGTAATCCATGGCGGACAAGCCGCTGGTGCCGGGAAAGCCCAGCCAGGTGGCCTGGATGGGCGCGGGCTTGCGCGCCATGGCCAGGAGGCGGTGGCCTTCGGTATTGCCGTTCAGATCGATCAGGATGTCGATGCCGTCGGCGCGGACCAGGTCGGCGAGGGCGTCGTCGCCGATGGCCTGCACTTCCCGCCATTTGTCGACGCTCATCTTGGCCAGGCGGGTGTTGTCGTCTTCCAGCGCGCTATTGTGGTAGAGCACGACTTCCAGTTGCCGCCGATCCAGAAAACGCAAAAAGGGAACGACGAAGGCGGCGACCGGATGCTGGCGCATGTCTGATGTCAGCCAGCCGATTTTGAGACGGCGTTCGGGATCGCGGTCGCGATCGGCAAAATCGTCCGGGCGGCGGTGTTTGCGGCAGATATGTTCATCGTAGGCGCGCGCGACTTGCAGGACTTCGGCGGCGTCGTGTTCGGAAGAATGCAGGATGGTCCACAGATAGTTCGAATAGGCCGTGCTGGATTCCGGCGCCAATTCCAGCGCGCGCCGGTAGTATTCGATGGCTTCCATGCCGCGCGCCTGATCGTTGCACCAACTGCCCATGTTGACCAGGGCGCTGATGTGTTCCGGGTTCTTTTGCAGGATTTTTTCCGCCGTCTCCTTCGCCAGCGCGCTTTTGCCTTGCTTGCTGTAGACCACGAACAGGCTGTTCAGGGCGTTCAGGTTGTCGGGATTGCGCTCCAGGCTCATTTCCAGGTTTTCCTGCGCGGCATTCAGGTTGTAGCGTTTGACGAACAGATAGCCCAGTTGTTCCAGTATCCAGTCTTCCGGAACCCCCATTTCATTGGCGCGCGTCATGGCGTCTACCGCGCCCACGGCATCGCCGCCCAGGGTGAGCGCCAGCGCCAGACGGGCTTGCAGGAGGTTGGAACCCGGATTTTTTTCCACCGCGATGCCGAACAAACTCGCCGCCTTGCTCCAGTTGGCGCGCGCCATTTCCAGTTCCCCGGCCAGTTGCAAGGTGGAAGCCTGCTGCGGTGCCAGGATGAAGAGATGCTCCAAGCATTCTTCCGTTTCCGCGAGGCGATCCTTGTTCAGATGCAGGTGTCCGAGCGACAGCCAGGCATCGGGATACCGCGGCTCCATACGTGTTGCGCGTGTAAAAGCTGTCAGCGCCGCGTCGACTTCGCCAACGCTCTGCGCCGCCAGTCCCAGCAGGCAAAAATGCGCCGCCTGGGGATGCGGATGGCGCACGAGTTCCTGGAGGACTTCATAGGCTTCGAGCCATTTCCCCGCCGCCACATACACGCCGCTCAAGCTCGCCAGGATGTTGATATCCTTGGGCGACTTGCGGCGCGCGGCACTGAGGAGCCGGATACCCTCTTCCGCGCGTTTTTCGCGCCCATAGACTTCGCCCAGGCGTTGCAGGTAGCGCGGCATGTCCGGATTGAGGCGCACGGCTTCTTCCAGAAATTGCAGGGCGGTATCCGGTTGTCCGATGGCCAGCGCCACCTCGCCCAGGCCAAACCAGCCGGCGTGCGCTTTCTCATCCAAGGTCACGGCTTCCTCGAAAAGCGCTCCCGCCGCCGCGAAATCCTTTTGCGCCAGCGCCTTTTTCCCTTTGTCGATTTTGCGTCCCGCTTTTTCGGACATGGTGGTTTTCCCCAAAAAGAGCGCGCAGTGTATCCGTTTTTACCCAATGCAAGAAATTTCCGCACGGCGGCAGGATTTGCCTTTCCGCTTTCCGCTTCTTGGGTAAGCATCCGCTAACCATATGATTTCAAAACATAAAATACTCTGGCATGGCTCATGCTTCTACGCTCGCCAAGATGCCCGGCATGTTTTCTGTGGCGTCACGCTGATTCATTTTCTCTCGAGGAGAACGCAATGCCACAAATCATCAATACCAATATTCCCTCCCTGAACGCGCAGCGCAACCTGAATTCTTCCCAGGGGGCATTGAGCCAGGCCTTGCAACGGTTGTCTTCCGGCCTGCGTGTCAACAGCGCCAAGGACGACGCGGCGGGTCTGGCGATTGCCTCGAACATGGATTCGCAGTCGCGCGGCATGGTCGTGGCAATGCGCAACGCCAACGACGGCATTTCGGCGGCGCAGACGGCGGAAGCGGGCTACAACGCCATCGGTCAACACCTGCAACGGATGCGCGAACTGGCGGTGCAGGCGGCTTCCGGGCAATACGACACGGCCAACCGCCTGGCGCTGGACGAGGAATACACGGCGCTGGCCAGTGAAATCGAGCGCGTGATCGCGGCGACCAACTTCAATGGTCAGGAACTGCTGGACGGCACTTTTTCCGTTCCCTTCCAGGTGGGGCCAACCGTTGAGTCCTTCTCGCGCATCGACCTCAACATCACGGCATTGACGACGAGCACGGCAGTTGGCTTCGATCACATTTCCGGCGATACCGGTTCTTTGGCAACGGCGGCAATGAGCATACTGGATATCGCCATCAACGAGGTCAATTCCCACCGCGCCCAGCTTGGCGCGCTGCAAAACCGTTTCGAAGCGGTACTGGTGCAGCTTTCCTCCGCGCAGGAATCCACGGAAGCCGCCAAGAGCCGCATCATGGACGCGGACTACGCCTCGGAAACGGCCAAGCTGTCGCGCGCCCAGATACTGCAACAGGCCGGCGTCGCCATGCTGGCGCAGGCCAATGCCCTGCCGCAGAACGTGCTCTCGCTTTTACGTTGAGCGCCGTAACGGCAAAAAGTAAAAAACCACTTTTTGCCGGTTTGTCTTGGGGTTTGAAGCCAGGCGAAGCCTGGCTTCAAACCGTGTAAACCCAATGTAAAAACCATCCGGCCTTTTGGGTGCGTTGCCTCCTATCCGTTTTTCCAGTCCGTGCCGAGAATCGGTTGGCGCGGCTTTTTTCCGTTCCCGGATACCGGATTCTCGATCCCTGATTTATCATTACCCGCTTTTGGGGTCAGGGAGACCATTTTGCCGCTCACACAGCTTTACGCCTTGATTGGCGAGGACATGCAGGCCGTGGATGCCGTGATTCGGCGGCGGCTTTATTCCGAGGTGGCGCTGGTGCGCCAGGTGGCGGAATACATCATTGCGGGCGGCGGCAAGCGGATGCGTCCGGCGCTGGTGCTGCTGGCGGCGGGCGCGTTGGGCTACACGGGACGCCAACAGCACGAACTGGCGGCGGTGGTGGAATTCATCCATACCGCCACCCTGCTGCACGACGATGTCGTCGATGCCTCCGAATTGCGGCGCGGACAAGAGACCGCCAATACCGTGTTCGGCAACGCCGCCAGCGTGCTGGTGGGCGATTTCCTCTATTCCCGCGCCTTCCAGATCATGGTGCAGGTGGGCAACATGCGCATCATGCAGGTGTTGTCGGACGCGACGAACCTCATCGCCGAAGGCGAGGTGCTGCAACTGATGAACTGCCATGACGCGAACGTGGATGAGGCGAATTACCTGCAGGTCATCCGCTACAAGACCGCCAAGCTCTTTGAAGCGGCGGCGCAACTGGGGGCGATCCTGGCGGGCGCGCCGCCGGAGGTGGAGCGGGGATTGGCCGATTACGGCATGTACCTGGGCATGGCCTTTCAACTGGTAGACGACGTGCTCGATTATTCCGGGCAGGAAGCCGATACCGGCAAGCATCTGGGCGATGATCTGGCCGAGGGCAAACCCACCCTGCCCCTGATCCATGTCATGCAGCACGGCACGCCGGAAGAGGCCGCCTGCGTGAAAAAAGCGATCGAGCACGGCGGACGCGATGATTTCCCCGTGGTGCTGGCGGCAATCCGCC
>JAITEO010000023.1 GCA_031281985.1 Zoogloeaceae bacterium
AAGGCCACGCGCGACCCAGTCGCGCCAGCGCAACGCTCTCCGGCGGCGATGGTCAAAATCAATCGCCGCACGCTCGACGACGGGTCGCCGGTGCACAGCTTCTCGACCCTGATGGCCGAGCTTTCCACGCTCGTGCGCAACACCTGTCGCGTCCCAGGTAAAACCGATGCTCCCGATTTTGAGCTACACACCACCCCCACGCCTGCGCAACGTCGTGCGCTTGATCTCATCGAAAACATCCGGCTGTAGTCAGAACCCAAACACCCAATTCCACGACAAAACCTTGCCAATCAAGGAAAATTCGTCCGGCGGGGGGAGGAACTTCAGTTTAACGGGTTGAAGGCGAAGCTTCGCTTTGCCTTCAACCCCTGACTAACCCGGCAAAAAGTAGATTTTTACTTTTTGACGTTTTCCATCAAGTGGTTTTTACTTTTTGCCGTTTCCACACAGCGGCCATTTTTCCGGGGCATGCAGCGCCAGCGCGGCGCGGTTGGCGGGGCAGGGGCCGTTTTCGGTGAGGATGGCCGTGATCAGGCTGGCGGGCGTGATGTCGAATGCCGGGTTATAGACGGCCTCATCCTCGGTGATTCGCAGGCGGGCGAATTTGCCGTTCGCCCCGATGCCGGCTATCTGCCGCAATTCATCGCCGTCACGGGTTTCGATGGGAATGTCCGCGCCGCTCGGCTGCGAAAAATCGAAGGTGGGGGAAGGCGCGGCAACATAAAAGGGAACATGCTGGCGAGCGGCGGCCAGCGCCTTCAGGTAGGTGCCGATCTTGTTGGCGACATCGCCATTGGCGGCGACACGGTCGGCGCCGACGAAGACGGCATCGACGCGCTCCTGCAGAATCAGCAACCCTGCGGCATTATCGGCAATCAGGGTATGCGGGATGCCCGCTTGCTGGAGTTCCCAGGCGGTGAGCAACCCCTGGTTGCGCGGACGGGTTTCGGAAACCCAGACATGCAGGGGAATCTTCGCGGCATGCGCCGCATAGATGGGCGCGAGCGCCGTGCCGTGCTCGACCGTGGCCAACCATCCGGCATTGCAGTGGGTCATCAGTTGCAGGGGACGGCGGGGATGAACGGCGGCAAGATCGCGCAGGATTTTTTGCCCGTGCGCGCCGATGCTGGCGTTTTGCCGGGCGTCTTCTTCCGCGATGGCGTCCGCCTCCCGCCATGCGGCGGCGGGACGCGCCTCCGGCGGCAAATGCGCAAGATGCGCGCGCATCCGCCCCAATGCCCAGGCCAGGTTGATGGCGGTAGGCCGCGTGGCGGCAAGGCGCACTGCGGCTTCATTCAGGACGGCGTCGCTGGCGTCCTGGCATAGCGCCAGCGCCAGGCCATAGGCCGCCGTGACGCCAATCAGGGGCGCGCCGCGCACCTGCATGACGCGGATGGCGCATTCGGCGTCCGCCAGGGTTTCCAGGCGCAGCCAGGCTTCGCGCCAGGGCAGTTGCGTCTGATCGAGAATATCCACGCGCTCCTGCTTTTCCGCATCCAGCGTGCGGCGCAAGGGGCGATGCAAAAGAGCGGCCTTCTTCATGGTTTTTCGGGGGCATCAAAAAGCAGGTTCCAGAGCGCCAATACGGCGGCAATCCGCGTTTCCACTTCCGCGCGCGGCAGGCGCAGGGGCGCGCCATTCAAACGTTTGCCGTGTTGCAGCCGCCGGTATTCACGGTAGGCGTTGCGCACGTCGTCCGCCGCTTTCGCGGGAATCAGCCCCAGGCTTGCCGCCATGCGCAGCAGGGCGATGTTGCCCAGGTTGGCGGTCAGTTCGGGATAGCGATGGGCGTAGCCGAGCACCAGGTATTGCACGATGAATTCCACGTCGATGATGCCGCCGGGATCGTGTTTCAGGTCGAAGGAATCGGCATCCTTGCTGGCGTGGTTGTCGCGCATCTTCTGGCGCATGGCGAGCACTTTTGCCTTGAAGTCGGGCAGATCGCGCCGCCGGCAGAGGACTTCCTTGCGCACCGCCTCGAAACGGCTGCCGAGCGCGGCGTCGCCCGCGACGAAACGGGCGCGGGTCAGCGCCTGGTGTTCCCACACCCAGGCGTGTTCGAGCTGGTAGTCGCGGAAGGCTTCCAGCGTGCACACCAGGAGGCCGGAGTCGCCGTTGGGACGCAGGCGCAGGTCGGTTTCAAACAGTTGTCCGGCGGCCGTGCGGTTGGCGAGCCAGGTATTGATGCGCTGCCCCAGGCGGGTGTAATTGCGTTCGGCGTCGGGATGCGCATCGGCGTCATCGCGCAGATAGACGAGGTCGAGATCGGAGGCGTAGCCCAGCTCCTTGCCGCCCAGCTTGCCATAGCCGATGATGGCGAAGGCGGGCTTCTTCTGGTGCGCGCCGGCAAGTTTTTGCCAGCAGAGGGAAAGCGTGGTTTCCAACAGGATGTCCGCCAGTTGCGTCAAATGGTCGGAAATGCGCTCGATGCTGTGCAGCCCCGCCAAATCCTGCACCAGCAGACGGAAGACCTGGGCGTGATGCAGTTCGCGCAACACGTCCATTTCCCGCTCGGTGTCATTTGCCGCGTCCGCCAGCATGTGCGCGAGTTCGTCGCGAAAGGCCGCCCAGTCCGTCGCCGTATCCAGCAGGCGGGCGTCGAGCAGTTCATCGAGCAGCAAGGGATGCTGATTGAGATATTCCGCCGCCCAGGAAGAGGCGCTGACCACGCGGGCAACCTTGTCCAGCGTCTGCGGATACTGCTGCAACAGGGCCAGGTAAGCGCCCCGGCGGGCGATCTGTTCGAGCAGATCCAGGCTGCGCCCCAGCGCCAGATCCGGCTCCGGCAAGGCGCCGACGACATCGAGCAGACGCGGCCCGACTACGTTCAGACGCGCCCGGTTGGAAGCGGGCAATTGCTGATAGCGGCTGGAAGCGCGCAAGGCGGCAAGCCGCGCCCAGGCGTCCTCTGGCTGACGAAAGCCGATTTCCGCAAGCTTTGCCACGCCCGCTTCCGCCGACAGATCGCCCAGCCAGAGGTCGGTCAGGGGATGCACTGCCTCGCCGGGGTCGGAAAACACCGCCTCGAAATGGGCGCTGACCTTGCCGCGATGGGCGTTCAGCCGTTCCTGCAGTTCATTCCAGCCGGCGCAGTCCATGCTGACGGCAAGGTTCTGGCGCGCCGCGTCTTCCGTGGGCAGGCTATGGGTCTGCTGGTCTTCCACGTATTGCAGGCGGTGTTCGAGCTTACGCAGGAAGCGGTAGGCCAGATGCAGTTCGGCTTCGGTATCCGCCGGCAGGATGCAGCGTTCGGCCAGGCGGGAAAGCGCGGCGAGCGTGGGACGGATTTGCAGGCGGGTATCGCGTCCGCCGCGAATCAATTGAAACACCTGGGCGATGAATTCGATTTCCCGGATGCCGCCCGGCCCCAGCTTGATATGATCCGCCCGATCCTTGCGCGTCACTTCGCGGCGGATTTGCGCGTGCAGATCGCGCATGGCGTTGATGGCGCCAAAATCCAGATAGCGGCGAAAGACGAAGGGGCGCACGGTTTTCTGCAGCACCTCCACCCATTGCGCCTGCGCGTTGTCGCCGCTGTTCATGACGCGCGCCTTGATCCAGGCGTAGCGTTCCCATTCGCGTCCCTGGGCGATGAAATAGTGTTCCAGCGCGGCGATGGAGGAGACCAGCGGCCCGGAATCGCCGTTGGGACGCAGGCGCATATCGACGCGAAACACCTGTCCATCGGCGGTGATTTCCCCCAGCGCGGCAATCAGGCGCTTGCCCAGGCGCGTGAAAAAATCGAAGTTGTCGATTTTCTTCGGCCCGGCCGTTTCGCCGTCTTCCGGATAGACGAAGATGAAATCCACGTCGGAAGAAACGTTCAGCTCGCGTCCGCCCAGCTTGCCCATGCCGACGACCATCAGCCGCTGCGGCAAGCCCTCCCGATCCAGCGGCTCGCCATAATCCTTGACCAGCGCCGCGTGATGAAAGGCCAGCGCCGCATTGGTCGTCACGTCGGCAAGCAGGGTCATGCCCTCCATCACTTCCTCGAGCGGCGCGTGCGCGCACAGATCGCGCAATTCGATCTGCGCCATCGCCCGCTGCCGCATCTGCCGCAACTGCCGCTGCAAGGTTTTTTCGTCCGTCGCCGCCGGAAGCAGCATCGCCCGCAACGCATCCTCCGCCAGCGGCTGCCGCCAATCCTCCGCTACTTGCTCCGGCAACTCCGGCCTCGCCGCAAACAACTGCCGCAAGTACCGGCTGTGCGCCAACGCGCCCGCCCATTCCTCCGGCATCACAAGGGGCGCGCTTTGCGGCCCATCCTCCAAGACACTCATGCCCACTGCTTTTACTCGAAAAAAGACGCGCTATTGTAGCCCCAAGGCGGGAGACAGGAAGCTCTCTCGCCATTCCCAATGGTTCAGGGCGAAGCGGGCGAACGCCAGGGTCAGGAGCGTGTAGCCCGCGGCGATCACGTCGTCCAGCATCACGCCCAGGCCGTTTTTCAGGTGTTCGTCGAACCAGCGCGCCGGTTGCGGTTTATAGATGTCGAACAGGCGAAAGAGCGCGAAGGCGGCGAGTTGCCAGGGCCAGCCGGGCGGCGCCAGGGTCAGGATGAGCCAGAAGGGGACGATTTCATCCCAGACGATGCTGCCGTGATCCGGTTCATGGAGCGCCAGCCCCGTTTTGTGGATGACGAGCACGCCGCCGACAAAGGCCAGCGCGAGAAAAACCAGCCAGGCCGCAAGGGAAAAAAGCGGCTGGAGGAGCACGAAACTCAGCCAGGCAAAGAGCGTTCCCGCGGTTCCCGGCGCCCAGGGAGACAGTCCGCTGCCGCAGCCCAGCGCCACGAAGTGCGCCGGATGGGCAAAGAGAAAACGCAAAGGCGGCGGACGGCTCATGGCGTACCGGCGGCCAGCGCGCGTTGCAGGTTTGGCGCGAAGATTTCCGCCGCCTGGAATCCCACCACCCGCAAACCGGGAATCTCCGCGCCGGTTGCGTCAAAGAAGAGAATGCCCGGCGGGCCGTACAGGTGGAAGCGTTGCAACAGCGCCTTGTCTTCGGCGCTGTTGGCGGTGACGTCGACACGCAGGCGAATGAATTCCTGCATCAGACGGTACACGTTCGCGTCCTGGAAGGTGTCGCCTTCCATTTCCTTGCAGGCGATGCACCACTCGGCATAAAAATCCAACAGCACCGGCTGGCCTGCCGTTTGCAGGCGCGCTTCCAGTTCAGCCAGGGTGCGCACGCGCTCGAAAGAGGGTGCGCGTACCGGCTCGGCAAGGGCAGAGGCGCGCAGGATGGCGAGTGGTTGCAGCGGATCGCGGCTGCCCGCCAGTGTGCCGATGAACAGTGCCGCGCCCCAGAGCAGCAGGAGCACGCCCAGCGCCTTGAAACAGCGCAGGGCGCTGCTTGCTTGTCGCGGCAGGGGGTCGAGGGCGCGCAGGCGCATGGCGGCAACCAAGGACAGCGCGGCGTAGGCGAGCATCACCGCCGCGGGCGGCGCGACGGGCGTTACCAGCCAGATGGCGAAGAACAGCAGCAGGAAGCCGAAGCCCTGCTTGACCGCTTCCATCCACGCGCCGGCGCGCGGCAGCCACGCGCCCGCCGACGTGCCGACGATCAGGAGCGGCGTTCCCATGCCCAGCGCCATGACGAACAGGGTGATGCCGCCCAGCAGCGCGTCGCCGCTCTGACCGATGTACATCAGCACGCCCGCCAGCGGCGCAGCAACGCAGGGGCCGACGATGAGCGCCGAGAGCGCGCCCATGAGGAACACCGCGAAGAAATGTCCGCCACGCAGACGCCGCGCTCGTGCCGCCAAGGCGCTTTGCAGGCGCACCGGCAATTGCAGGGTGTAGAAACCGAACATGGAACCCGCCAGGAGCACGAAGATTCCCGCAAAGGCGGAAAGCGCCCAGACGTTTTGCAGGGCGGCGGAAAAGAGACTGCCGGAAAGCCCGCCCGCCACGCCCGCGGCGGCATAGGTACAGGCCATGCCCAGCACGTAGGAGAGGGACAGGGCGAAGGCGCGGCGCTTGCGCAGGGTCTCGGCTTTTTCCGCCTGGGCGTGCCCGACGATGATGCCGGAAAGGATGGGCAGCATGGGAAAGACACAGGGCGTCAGCGACAGCCCCAGCCCGGCGACGAAAAAGAAGGCGAGCTTGCCCCAGAATCCGGCTTCTCCCAGGATGCCGGCAAAAAATCCGCTGGCATCGTTATCCGCCGTGGGTTTCGTGCGTGCCACGTCACTTGCCGCGGGCAGCGCGCCTTCGGCGGGCAGTTCGGCGGCCAGGGTCTGCGTCTGCGGCAGATAGCACAACCCCGCGTCCGCGCAGCCCTGCGAAGTCACCGACAACTCGAAACGCATGGGCGCGCGCATGGTGCGCTCCACGGGCAGGCGGATGGCGACAGCATCATAGAACACTTCCACCTTGCCGAAACTTTCGTCCGTTTTTTCCTTGCCCGGCGGAATCTGTGCCGCGCCCAACTGCGCCATGTCGGCGGCAAAGCGAAAGCGATCGCGATAAAGGTAGTAGCCGGGGTGAATGGTAAAGCGCACTTCCAGCGTCCGGTCATCGAGGGCGCGCACGGCGGGCTGGAAGGCCACGTTCGGATCGAGGAATTCCTGCGCGCAAAGCGCGAGGGGCAGCGCGCCGCAAGTAAGGCAAAAGAGCAAGAAGAAGCGGTTCAACAGACGGCGCATGGCGGTTCGGTTTCCTTGTGCACCCATGCCAGATAGGCGGGCAGGCCATCGGCCAGCGAAATGGCGATGATTTCCGGCAGTTCATAGGGATGCCGGGCGCGAATCTGGGCTTCCACATCGGGATAGCGCAGGCGCGTGCTCTTGATGCAGAGCAGGACTTCCTCCGCCGCCTCCACCTTGCCCTGCCAGCGATACACGGAATGACAGGAGGGCAGCACGTTGACGCAGGCGGCAAGCCCCTGTTCCACCAGCGCGCGCGCCATGCGCCCGGCGGCTTCCTTGTCGGGAAGGGTCGTGAGGATCAGAAGCACATCGGCGGACATCGGGGCGGATATTGGGGCGGACATCGGGACAGACATCGGGGCGGGCATCAGGCTTGGCGCAGGAAGGCGGCGTCGATTTCGGCGCGCAGGGCGGTGTAATCCGTTACCACGGGAAATTGCGGGAATTCCCGGATGACGTTTTCCGGCGGGCAAAAAAGAATGCCGCCATGCGCTTCGCCCAGCATGGCGGTGTCGTTGTAGGAATCGCCCGCCGCGACGACCAAAAAATTCAGTTCCTTCAAGCGGCGCACGGCTTCCTGTTTCTGGTTGGGCAGACGCAGATGGTACTGGACGACGAAGCCTTGCGCGTCCGTCTCCAGGCTGTGGCAAAACAGCGTCGGCCAATTCAACTGGCGCATCAGCGGCTGGGCGAACTCATAGAAGGTGTCGGAGAGGATGATCAGTTGATAGTGTGCGCGCAAGTCGTCGAGAAACGCCCGCGCGCCCGGCATCGGCCCCATGTCGGCGATGACCTTCTGGATATCCGGCAGTCCGAGCCTGTGCTGGCGCAGTTCATGCAGACGAAAGGCCATTAGCCGGTCATAATCCGGCTCGTCGCGCGTGGTACGGCGCAGCGCGTCGATTCCCGTGCGGTTTGCGAATTCCACCCAGATTTCCGGCACCAGCACCCCTTCCATATCAAGACAGACCACGCGCACGACAAACTCCCGGAAAAGTTAGAGAACGGCGATTTTACCCGATGCGCCGCCATCCGGTTCGCACCGTTTCGCAGGGGCGCGCACAGCGCGCCCGCAAACCATCCCGTCGCGTAACGGCTGACGGGCGCGCGCAGCGCGCCCCTACAGGATCGTGCAGAGGGTAGTGGGTTTCCTCGCCTTTACGCCAAAAAAGGGCAAGCTCCGCTTGCCCTTTTTTGCTGACTGAACCGGCAAAAAGTAGATTTTCACTTTTTGACGTCCGCGCCAGCGGGGGAAGGCATAGGACGCAGGCGGTCCAGCAGCCGGGCAAGGAAGGGCGGCGGCCAGTCGATGGCATCGAGCAGGTTCTTGATGGCCAATCCCAGTTCGGTATCGCCTTCGATGCTCAACTGACGCTTGAAAAACAGGGTGTCCGGGTCATCCTGGCGGGTGAGCAGGCGCAGATAGGCATGCAGTTCGCCGCGAAAGGTGACATCCACGGGCGTATCCGCGTCCTTGCGCCAGATTGGGCAGAAACGGCCCGCGCGGCAGGTAAACAATGCTTCCGTGCCGCCGTCTTCCACCACCACGCGAAAGCTGCGTTCCGCGCAGAGCGAAAGCGCGTCTTCCGGCAGTATCTTCAGGCGCAAGGCGCTGTTTATGGCGAGGCAAAGCGACAGGGCATGCGGCCATTGCGGCAAACGCTGGTTGACCCGGCGCACGATTTCCGGCAGACGAAATTCCGGAATGTTGGGCAAGGAAGAAATAAAGGTCATGGCACGCTCCTTTCATTGCAATCACAGCGCGGAAAGCCCGCGCCTGGGAAACGTCAAAAAGCAGGGACTTCTTCTTGACGCTTTCCAAAGCCGTGCTGCGAGAAGCGAAGTCTATTCCTATTCAGACGCAACCAGAAGCGGCGGCAGGGGATGGAAGGCCATCCAAAAGGATAGGGGCGCAGTTAAAAGTGGAGGAAACCAACGAAGCGCCGCTGCTTGCCGTCCCCTCTCCCCCAACCCTTTGGGGGAGAGGGTGCCCGGCAGGGCGGGAGAGGGGGGGTGTGGCGGTTCGGTATGCATCCGACTTTGGTGCCTGCTCCACTGCCGCAAATCCCTCCCCGGCCCTCCCCTTGTCAGGGGAGGGAGTTTGGCCGCGCTTCTTCTGGGATAGATTATTAACATGGCATCCTCCACTTTTACTCACCCCCAAGGATAGGATAGGATTTTGCCGGTTTGCGCTTTCCCCTTAGAATTTCATCTTTCTCCATTCCTCCGCCACCATGAAATCCGCCGAAATCCGTGAAAAATGGGGGCGTTTCCTCCAGAATTGTCTGCGTAAGGCGCACATTGCGCGAACCGGGAAAACGAGAAAACTTACCTGAATCGTATAAAGTCCATCCATGCGCCCCAGACCGCTTACTCCGCACCAAAGCCAGTACGCCGCATGGATGCTCACCCGTCGCGCGGCGGGCGATACCATTGAATCGTTGGCTTCGACACTGGTCGATTCGCAGGTCGATCTCAATCCGCACCAGGTCGAGGCCGCGCTCTTT
>JAITEO010000044.1 GCA_031281985.1 Zoogloeaceae bacterium
CCGGTGATGAACGAATGTCGGATTACGTTTCGCTCATCCAACCTACGAAACCCCACGACCCCCATGAAACCTCGCTCTTTTTTCGAGCGCGCCCGCATTTGAAAATCCGGGAGCGTCCCGAAGGGACGTAATTTCGATAACCCCCGGCGTCAGCCGGGGGAGAGGTAGCCCATCCCACCCTGGATAGCCCCAACCGGACGCCGCAAACACCAGAGACCATTTGGGGGAGAGGTAGCCCATCCCACCCTGGATAGCCCCAACGGGGCGTTACCCGCGGCGGCAGCATGGGGAAAAAAACATTCGTTGATCTCGTGTACGAAAAACGATGGGATAGCGGCTCTGCCGGAAACGACGCATGTGCCGATGCGGCTGCACGAAATAACGCCCCGTTGGGGCTACCTGATCTTGGAGCCATGTTCCCCCCGGCTGACGCCGGGGGTTATCGAAATCGCGTCCCTTCGGGACGCCTCCCGTGCGTGTCGGCGCTTCGTCTGGACGGTTTTCCGCCACTTTTAATCGCACCCATACCGTCCGGATGCAATCCAAAGAGGGAGAAAAAACCTTTCCAGACGCAGCGCGAAGGTTTGTTGCGGGAGAGGGCGCCATTTCCCGCCGCGCACGCAGCGCCGGGAGATGGAAGGAAGGTTCAGCGCGCCTTGTGGTTTTTCATCGGATACCTGATACCCAATATCTGATGCCTGAACGCCCTTGCCGCATTTGAAATGAACTATGACCGTTTTTTGCGGTATAGTACGCTGGTATGTTTTTTTGTTGCCTACTCGCTCACTTCTACTCACTGCTGACGCGCTTTGCTGAAGGCAAGGCGCACAGTTTTTCAAGGCCAGCGCTCCGATTCTGGAGCGCAGGCCTTTTCTGTCAACATACCAGGAGATCATCATGAAAAAGAGCTTTGCGTTATTCGTGCCGTTTGTCTTGGCTGGTTTGTTGTCGGGCTGCCCTGGTCAGAGCGACCAGACCGCCAATACCGCCAATACCGTTACCAACAGCATTGGCATGGAATTCGTGCGGATACCGGCGGGGTCGTTCATGATGGGCGCGGACAAGAACCTTGAAGACGCCAGGGAGGATGAAATGCCGCAACATCAGGTGACGATCAGCCAGCCGTTCTACCTGGGCAAATACGAAGTGACGCAGAAAGAATGGGAAGCGGTGATGGGCGACAATCCCAGCAAGTTCAAGGGCGAAAACAACCCGGTCGAGAATGTTTCCTGGTATGACATCCAGACCTTCATCGAGCGCCTGAACCAGAAAGAAGGAACGAACAAGTACCGCCTGCCCACGGAAGCCGAATGGGAATACGCGGCGCGCGCCGGGACGACGACTCAATATTCATTTGTAAAATGGGAATACGCGGAGCGTTCCGGGATGATGACCCAATCCTCTGGGGATGACGCGGACAGTTTGGGGCGGTATGCGTGGTACAAGGACAATTCCGAAGGTAAAACGCATCCGGTTGGGCAAAAGGAGCCGAATCCCTGGGGTCTGTATGACATGCACGGCAATGTTTGGGAATGGGTACAGGACTGGTATGACGAGAATTACTATGCCCAGAGTCCGGCCATCGACCCGCGCGGTCCCTCTGGAGGCTCACTCCGCGACCCGCGCGGTCCCTATGGAAATTCGTTCCGTGTGCTGCGGGGCGGCAGTTGTACCGGTACTGCCCGGCACTTTCGGTCTGCCACGCGGGGCCTCGGCTTACCGCCGAGCATGTACAACGGATTCCGCCTTGCCTTCTCTCCAGGTCATCCATGATGAGTGAGAGTGGGGAATCTGGAGCCGGAGCGACATGGAGCGTAATGGCGTTACGCGCAATGGCGTGGAGGCGGAAGACTCCTCGGCGGCGGTTCAATTTTCGAAGACTGAAATTTCATGATTGTGTAATATACCGATCCTCATCGTAGGGGCGGCAGCTATAGGACACACGCCCGTTCCGTCCTCTGATCCCCTGTTTCCTGTCCTTCTGAAAATCAAATGCCCCGCTCGAGAGCGGGGCATTTTGAGGGTTGAAAAGCGGAGGATTATTTGAGGGAAAGAATCCAGGTCACCAATTGCTTGGCTTCCGCTTCGGTGACCGTGCCTTTGTTGGGCGCCATGGCAACCGGGCCCCAAATGCCGGAACCACCGTCCAGCACTTTCTTGGTCAGCGCGGGAATATCGGAGGCTTTGTACTTGGCGGCGACATCCTTGTAGGCGGGGCCAATCAGCTTGGCGTCCGTTTTGTGACAGGTCATGCAGTTCTTGGCCTTGGCCAGCGCTTCGTTCGCCTGTGCCTGGCCCATTACCAGGAAGCTGGCGACAATCATCGTGGCGAGATATGTTTTTTTCATTACTATGCTCCGTTCGTGAGTTTTGATTGAGAAACTACGAGCCGCATTCTACCCCGGAAGTCCTATTTTGGGAATCGGAAGACAGAAGACAGAGGACAGGGGACAGGATGGCCGCTGGCGCGGCCTTTGTAGTCAGGTATCAGGTATCAGGTATCAGAAGAAGTTACCGGCGGCTCTGCCGCCGCATGGCGGGATGGGCGCTCGCGCTCACTGACCACGGACTACGGAGCACAAAGCGAACGTAGCGAGCGCTCCGTCTTCTGTCCTCTGTCCTCAGCACTCTGAAAGAGCAGGTCGGCCAGCGCCGTGATCCAGCGGGGGGAGGCGTTCAGCGCGGGGATGTAGTGGAACTCGCCGCCGCCAGCGGTCAGGAAGCTGGATTTGGCGGCGAGGGCAATTTCTTCCAGTGTTTCCAGGCAATCCGCCGTAAAGCCGGGGCAGAGCAGGTCGACGCGCCGGACGCCGGATTGGGCGAGCCGTTGCAGGGTGGGGACGGTGTAGGGTTGCAGCCACGCGGCGCGGCCAAAACGCGATTGAAAGGAAATGTAATATTGTTCGCTTTCCAGTTGCAGCAACCGGGCGAGCAGATGCCCGGTTGCCTGGCACTCGTCGTAATACGGATCGCCCAGGACGCGGCTTTTTTCCGGCAGGCCGTGAAAGCTCAGGATGAGCCGGGTACCGTCATCCGGCGCGCCGTGGGTTTGCCAGTGCTGACGCACGTTTTGTGCCAACGCGGCAAGGTAGCCGGGATGCGCGAAAAAACTGCGGACGCTGTGGATTTCCGGCTGGTTGCGGCAACGGACGAGCCAGGCGCAAACGGCATCCACGGTCGAGGCGGTGGTGCTGGCGGCATATTGAGGATAGAGCGGCAGCAGCATGACCTTGGTTACGCCCGCCGAGCGCATGGCGTCGAGCGTTGCGCCGATGGCGGGCTTACCGTAGCGCATGGCGAAAAAGACCTGCGCGTCGATGTCGCGGGCGGCCAGTTCCGCTTGCAGCAATTGTGCCTGGTGTTGCGTGTGTTCGCGCAGCGGCGCGTCGTTCTTGCCCCAGATCAACGCGTATTTGGCGGCGGAACGGCGGGCGCGCAAGGGCAGGATGAGCGCGTGCAACAAGGGCAGCCAGAGATAGCGCGGCATTTCCACCACGCGCGGATCCGAAAGGAATTCGCGCAGGTAACGGCGCACGGCGGTGGGCGTGGGCGCGTCCGGACTTCCCAGATTGACGAGCAGGACGCCGGTCTTCATCGCCAGATCACGCGGTGGGATTTTGCGCGCTCAACGCGCCGGAGAGCAGACGGGCGGTGATGTCGACAATGGAGATGACCCGTTCATAAGCCATGCGCGTGGGGCCGATGACGCCCAGCGAACCGACGATGCGGCCATCGACTTCATAGGGCGCGGTAATGACGCTGCATCCGTCGAGCGAGGCCAGTTCCGGCAGGGCGCTCGATTCGCCGCCGATGAAGATCTGCACCCCCTCGGCGCGGCAGGAATGTTCGAGCAGACGCACCAGGCTGGAGCGCTGCTCGAAGAGATCGAACAGTTCGCGCAGGCGCTGGGTGTTGGTGACGAGGTCTTCGGCGTCGAGCAGGTTCTTTTCGCCGGAGATGACGCAGGCTTCCTCATTGGCCAGCGCCTCGCTGCCCGCTTCCAGCGCGGCGGTCAGCAGGGTTTGCAGGTCGTTGTGCAGCGCGTGCAGTTCCGTGCGCACCCGGCTGCGGATCTGCTCCAGATCCAGCCCGGAAAAATGCTGGTTCAGATAACGGGCGGATTCGGCAAGATCGGCGGCGGCGTAGGGGTGTTCGGTAAACAGGATGCGATTCTGCACATCGCCTTCCTGGGTAATCAGGATGAGCAGGATGCGCGTGGAGGAAAGCGACAGGAATTCGATCTGGCGGATTTTCGGCGCGGCGCGCCTGGGCGTGGTGACGACGCCGGCAAAATGGGTCAATTGCGAAAGCAGCCGGGAGGCGCTGAAGGTCAGTTGCTGTGGCGGACAGGGACGCAGGGTATCGCCGATTTCCGCGATTTCCACCTCTTCCAACGGCCGCACGGTCAGGAGGGAATCGACGAACAACCGCAACCCCTGTGTCGTCGGCACCCTGCCCGCGGAAGTGTGCGGACTTGCCACGAGACCCGCCTCTTCCAGGTCGGCCATGACGTTGCGGATGGTGGCGGGC
>JAITEO010000048.1 GCA_031281985.1 Zoogloeaceae bacterium
AACCACAAGGCACGCCGCCGATTTCGCCTTCACAAAAGATTTCGGACAACGGACGTTCCGTGTGACAGTTGGGACAAAAGCGCATCATGATTTCATTGCCCGGCAAGGATGGTAAATGAATCGTACATTGTACGACTGAGTTTCCGGATGAGGCGGACGAAAGCAAACCCACACGTTCTCCCCTGACAAAGGGGGCGCAAGGGTGGCTTGGGGAGAGACGCAATGGCAACCGCTCGCGCGCCATGATGAAGGCATTCTTGCGATCCCTGTACGCACCGTGGGTTTTCGTTGCCTTTACTCCAAAAAGGGGTAAGCTCTGCTTGCCATTTTTTTGCTGTCTGATTTTATTTCCAAATCATGCCTGTCTTCGCGTCACGCATGACCTGGAAATGGAATGAACTGGCGCAAGGCCGCAGGCTGGGCTGGCGAATTTTGACGCCTTGAAATGTAAATGCACTACACCCTCAAACCTCTTTTTCCCGACGCGCACCTGTTCCTGGTGACTTGCCGGGTATCGACGCCGGATGCGGCGGGACAGCGGTTTTCCTTGCCGGCGTGGATTCCCGGCAGCTATCTGATCCGTGACTTTTCCCGCCACATCGTCCACATTCGCGCCGAAGCCGAAGGCAAGCCGGTGGCGCTGGCAAAGCAGGACAAGGCGACCTGGCAGGCCGTGCCCTGCAAGGGCGCGCTCACCCTGATCTACCAGGTCTATGCCTACGACGTTTCGGTGCGCGGCGCGTACCTGGATCGCCAGCGCGCCTTCTTCAACGCCAGCAGCGTATTCCTGCGCGCGCATGGGCAAGAAAACGCGCCGCAACAGGTCGAATTGCTGCCGCCCGATTTTGCGCCAGACTGGCAGGTGGCGACCTCACTTGCGCGCGCTGGGGCCGCGCCGTGGGGCTTTGGCGCGTACCAGGCGGCAAGCTACGCCGATCTGCTCGATCATCCCGTGGAAATGGGGCGCTTTATCCGTATGGAATTCACGGCGGACGGCGTTTCGCACCATCTGGCGGTCACGTGCGATGCGCCCTTCCAGCGCGAACGGCTATGCCGCGATCTCGCCCGCATCTGCGCCGAACAGATGGCGCTGTTTGCCCAGCCGCGTCTTGCCGAACCCTATCTTTTCCTGCTCGCGGCCACCGATACCGGCTATGGCGGACTCGAACACCGCAACGCCAGCGCCCTCTCCGCCGCCTGCGACGACCTGCCCGCGCCGCATCTGGCGGATACGCAGACGCCGGAAAATTACGTGCGGCTTCTGGGACTTTGCAGCCACGAATACTTCCACCGCTGGAATGTCAAACGCATTAAACCCGTCGAGTTCGTCGCGCCCGACGACCAGCGGGAAGCCTACAGCCGCCTCCTGTGGTTCTTCGAGGGCGTCACCTCCTATTACGACGACCTTTGCCTGGCGCGCGCGGGCGTCATCGACGAGACATGCTATCTGGGTCTCCTCGCCAAGACCCTGAGCCAGGTGCGCAACACCCCCGGACGGGCGGCGCAAAGCCTGGTCGAATCCTCCTTCGATGCCTGGATCAAGTATTACCGCCCGGACGAAAACAGTCCCAATGCCAGCGTCAGCTATTACCTCAAGGGCGCGTGGGTGGCGCTGTGGCTGGACTTGCGCCTGCGCCAGAGAAAAGGCGTCTGCCTCGATACCCTGCTGCGCCGCTTGTGGCAGGAGTACGGCAGCCTAGAAAAGGGATTGACGGAAGCTGATCTCTACGCCGCCGTCGCCGCTCTGGGCGGCACCGCCCTGGCGCGGACGCTGCAAGCCGCCGTGGAGGGAACGCACGACCTGCCGCTGGAGAGACTGCTCACGCGCGTGGGCGTTGCGCTTGCCTGGCAGGCGGAAAACGGCGGCAAGACGCCCTGGCTGGGGCTGCGGCATGCGTCCATCGAGGGGCGAATCCACATCCGCCACGTGCTTGCCGCTTCTCCCGCCGAACAGGCTGGACTGGCGGCAGGCGATGTATTGCTCGCGTTGGCGGGACGCGAAGTCACGGCGCAAAACCTGGAATCCCGCCTCGCCCGCCTTGCCGTCGATACGCCGGTCGAATGCCACTATTTCCGCCGCGGCCTGCTGCGCGCCACCACACTGACGCCGCAAACGCCACCCGCCAACACCGCCCTCCTGACCGTCCTTCCCGGCAAATCGGCGCGGGAAAAACGGCGGGAATGGATGGGTGGCGGCAAAAAGTGAAAATCTACTTTTTGCCGCTTTCCAATACCTGACCGATGATGACCAGTGCGGGCGGCGAAACGTTTTCGACGCGGGCGCATTCGGGCAGGGTATCCAGTGTGCAGCGCCACAGGCGGCTCTCTGGCAGGGTGGCCTTGTAGATCAGCGCGGCGGGCGTTTCCTTGGGCATGCCGTGCGCGATGAGCGCGGCGCGGATATGTTCCAGGCGGGCGATGCCCATGTAGAACACCAAGGTCTGACCGGGACGCGCCAGGCTGTCCCAGTCTTCGTCTTCTTTTGCAGTGTCGTCCAATGCGGCGTCTCGCGCTTTCTTGTGACCGCTGAGAAACACGCAGCGCGACGCGTATTCACGGTGCGTCAGCGGCAGATGAAAGGCCGCGCTCGCGCCCAGCGCGGCGGTGATGCCGGGCACCACGACAAAGGGAATGCCCGCCGCGCGCAGCGCTTCCATTTCCTCGCCGCCGCGCCCGAACATCAGCGGGTCGCCGCCTTTTAAACGCACCACGCGCTTGCCTGCCCGCGCGTGCTGGCAAAGCAGGCGGCAGATTTCTTCTTGCGGCAGAGTATGGCGCGTGCTGGTCTTGCCCACGTCGATCCGTTCGGCGGTATCCGGGATCAGGGCGAACACCCGCGGGCCGACCAGATGGTCATACAGCAACACCTCGGCGGCCTGGATGCAGCGCAGCGCCTTCAGGGTCAAAAGCTCCGGATCGCCCGGCCCCGCGCCCACCAGGGCGACGCTGCCGGGCAAGATGGGCGAGGACAGATCAGGTGGCGCGGTGTTCATCCTCATCCCCATCTTCATCCTCATCCTCGGAAAAATCGGCGGACGCCTCCCAGAGGATGTGGCTTTCCTTTTTGCTCTTGAGCGAACGCGCGAGCATGTCCAGCAAGGGCCAGGCGCGTTGCGCGGCGCTGACGCGCGGCTTGGCCGGGTCTTCCTCCTCCTCCTCTTTTTCTTTTGCCTTGGGAGCGGATTTCGCTGTGGATAGCGTTTTCAGGTAGCGCTCAATCGCCGCGATGGCGGCGGGCATTTCCGCCTGGGTAATGACGCCCCGGGCGCTGCAATCCTTGCCCATCGCCTTGAGAAAGGGACGGGCAACCTCGGCAAACATCAACATCGTGCCGGATTCGCTGGAAGTAAAAGTGACGAGCATGGCGGTTTTATCCTTCGCGGATAAGGGGAAAAAGGGGTGCGTCAAAAAACCGGTTTTTACTTTTTGACACTTTCCAAGTGTAACTTGAAGGCAGACTTGTCATGGTGCGAGAATTATACTTTCACCATCTGCAGGCAACGAAACCCCAAGGCCGCGCCGGTTTTGCGTTGGGGTTGCATGGTTTGACGGCGAAGCCTTGCCATGCCTTCAAACCCGAACGAACCCGAAAGAAGCGGGTTTTCACTTTTTACCGATGTCAAATGAAAGAGAAGAATGAACACGCACAACACGCCACAGGTTGCGGACGAACTGGAGCAGTTGGTTTTACGGGAGATTGCCCTGCGCGCGCGCAGCAATATGCCGACTTGCGTACTGGATTTGCGCTGTGGCGAAGGACGGCATTCGGTGAATATGGCGGAATTGGGCGCGCGGGTGTTGGCCGCCGACGCGCCGGAATGGTCCAAGCCGGTAAAAAACCAGGCATCGGCGGCGGGCGTGGGGGAGCGCATCCAGTTCGCGCCCATAAAAAGCCTTCCCGAAGACTTGCCGCAAGGCCCCTTCGATCTTGCGTTCTGCCATCATGGCGTCTCTTGCCTGCCCTATACCGCCGCGCGCCAGAGCCTGCACGCCGTGCTCAAATCCCTGCGCATCGGCGGCAAACTGTTCATTTCCGCCTATGGCCTGCATTCGGCGCTGGGCGAAAACTACGCCGACGCCAGCGCGCCCATCGAACAACGCTTCTGCAAACTGGCGCCGGCACTCGCCAAAAGCTACAACATCCCGGAAGCCGTCTGCCTGTATTCCGAACGCAACCTGGTCATCCTGCTCTTCGAAATCGGCGGCAGCGTCCTGCGCAGCTTCACCACCACCCACGGCACCGTCAAGGCGGTTGCGGTAAAAGTATAAAAACGTCAAAAAGTAAAAACCTACTTTTTGCCGGATCAGTCAGCAAAAAAGGGCAGGCGAAGCCTGCCCTTTTTTGGGGTAAAGGCAACGCAAAACCAGCGCGGTCTTTAAGTTCTCGTAGGGGCGCACTGCGTGCGCC
>JAITEO010000129.1 GCA_031281985.1 Zoogloeaceae bacterium
CCCAACGCAAAATCCATGCGTTCACCGTCAAACTCGTCATTGCGAGGGCGTGAGCGCCGTGGCAATCCAGACGGACTTTCCGCTTGTTTTGCCGGTCCAGAAAACGGAACCGCCGCCTGGATTGCCACGGCGCTATGCGCCTCGCAATGACGAGGTAGGAGCGTGCGCACGGGTTTCCTCCACTTTGGATCGCACCCCTTTTTTGCAAACTGAACCGGCACAAGGCCGAAGGCCGCAGGGCAGCCGAAGGCTGGTCTGGCGAAGCCAGATGCGGCTTTGCCGCACAAAAAGTGGGGGTTTACTTTTTGACGAACACTAATCCGGGGTCAGGGAAAGAGCAGCCGGTAATTTCGCAAGTCTTCCTCGAAGGCGTTGCATTGCCGGAGCGCCTGGTAAAGCGCCGGTCGTGGCTGGCTGTAGTCGAATGCGGCGCTCCATGCCTGGATGCGGGTCATGGCGCGCAGGTAGGGCGCGGCATCGGCGTGGTTCGACAGGCTTTTCAGGGGAAGCAGGTAATCTTCCCGGTAGACGGTCGGCACGATGATGCGCATCTGTCCCGCCGCGCTCAACATGCAGTTCATGGCAAGGCGCGCCGTTCTGCCGTTGCCGTCCATGAAGGGATGGACTTCCAGGACGACGAACAGGGTCATCAGGGCGCGCGCCAAGGGGTCTTGCAGCGCCTCGATCCGCTCGAACCCTTCGCGCAGGGTGCCTTGCACGCGTTCATGGGAGACGAACAGCGTGCTGCCCGCCTGGTTGTCGCGGGTTTTCCATGCGCCGGGATTCTTGTCGTGCCGCGCACGCATGACCAGCGCGTTGACGTTCTTGAGCCAGAGCAGGAAGTCATCGGCGGTTTGGGGAGGCTGGTTGCGCCACGGGGGGCGCAGAGCGGCCTCGAAGGTGCCCAGGATGTCGTGGGAATCCTCGCTGCGATTGGGGATGAGCCTGCCGCCGAAAACGATGGTTTCGGCTTCGCTGACCAGGAAGGTCGTGCCTTCGATGTAGTTGGAAAAATAGGCTTCGAAGAAGGTGAAATTTTCCAGCGCAATGCCAACATCCGCGGTAGCCGGGATTTCCGGCAGGGAATGCGCGCGCAGGCTGGCAAACAGGCCATCGAAGAGTGCCAGCCGATCCGGGTCGCAGGGACGGCCGGCCGCTCTGGCCAGCGCCTGTTTGCCGCGCAGCTTGCGGCTTGCGTGGGAGCCGAGCAAAGCGCCCATGATGCCGTCGAGCCGCTGGAATTCCTTGCCGCGCCCCAGCGTATCGGCGAGGGCGCGGCACGTGTCGCGCAGTTGGTTGAAGCGTTGCTCGCCGTGAATCGCGAGGATTCTATCGAGTTCGGCCTCCAGTTCCGTCCGGGGGATGACCCGTTCGGCCACGCCACGTCCCGTCGCCAGGTTTTCCAGCAGCCAGCGCGCCTGTCCCGCCAGGAATATCCCCTTGTAGGGCACGTCGCCATCGACGGCGCCGGGGCCGGGAATCACCTTGATGGACAATCCGGGCAAGACGAGCACGCGCGGCGTCCTCCCCCGGACGACATGGATACGGCCATCGACGGGACAGGTATCCCGCCCGCTGCGATACGCGATGACGCCGCCCGGCAACAAATGACTGACGATGTCGCCCCAATGGCGCAGGACGATGGATTCGAGCGGACTCTCCAGATTGCCGGTGTAGATCCCCTGGTAAATCCTGCGCAGCCTGCCCTTTTCGGCAAGCCGGAGGATGCGACGGTCGAAGGCGGGCCTGCCTTTCCCGGTAAACAACACTTCCGGCAAGGTGTCCGTATTCTGTGGAATAGGCATGACCGAATCTTTGGGAATGTCTGAAAATAGAGCGATTCTAACGGGAAACCGTCTGTTTTATATCCGAATCGCGGAAATGCTGCGCCCATCCCCGCGCCAGACTTTCCGGCAAAGCAGCATGCACAATATTGATGTTTTACTTTAACAAACGAATATAACTTATTGATAATAAACTGTTTTAAGACTCCTTTCTTTGTTTTCTGAATTCCGGCGCGGCTTTGTGGAGGTAGTAGCCCATGGACCAGAGGGTCAGCAGTGCGGCGATCCAGATCAGCATGGTGCCGACGAAGTGGGTATCCCAACCGGTCAGTCGGGTCACGAATGGGCCGATGATGGGGACGGGCATGTGATTGTGGAACAGCAGCAGGATGATGGCGATCATCTGTGCCGTGGTCTTGATTTTGCCGAGCATGGAGACCGCGACGTTCTTTGCCGCGCCGATTTTCGCCATCCATTCGCGCAGGGCGGAAATGGTGATTTCGCGGCCGATGATGATGGCGGCCACCACTGCGTTTACGCGCTCGAAATCCACCAGGATGATCAGCGCGACCGCCACGATGAGCTTGTCGGCCACCGGGTCGAGAAACGCGCCAAAGGCCGAGGTCTGGTTGAACTTGCGCGCCAGGTAGCCATCCGCCCAATCCGTGACGCAGGCCAGGATGAAGATGGCCGTTGCCGACAGGTCGCGCGCCATCGGGGAAATCCAGCCCGTGGGCAGGTAGTAGAGCGCCACCAGGAACGGAATGGCGATGATCCGCAGCCAGGTGAGGCACATGGGCAGGTTGAAGATGTTTTTCAATGTAGTGCTCGATAAATGCTTTTTGCCAGCGCCGGACTGATGCCGGGCGTCTGGGCGAGTTGTTCTTCCGTGGCCGACAGGACGCCGGACAAGCCGCCAAAGCGCGCCAGAAGCGCCTTGCGGCGCATCGCGCCCACGCCGGGAATGTCGTTTATCCGGGATTGGCCGCGCGCCTTGCCGCGTCGCGCCCGATGTCCCGTGAGCGCGAAGCGGTGCGCTTCATCGCGTATTTCCACCACCAGGGCAAGCGCGGGCGGCAGGAGCGTATCGGCAGCCCCGAATTGTAATGCGCGTCCGTCGGGAAATACCAGCGATTCCAATCCCACCTTGCGTCCCTCGCCCTTGGCGACGCCCACCACCGGCAAATGCGACAGCCCCATCTCCGCCAGCGCCGCCGCCGCGACTGCCGTCTGTCCCTTGCCGCCGTCGATCAGCACCAGATCGGGCACGCTCCCCTCGCCTTCCGCCAGCCGGGCGTAACGGCGGGTCACGGCCTGGCGGATGGCGGCGTAATCGTCGCCGGGAGTAATGTCGCGGATATTGAAACGGCGATAATCGGATTTCTTCATGCCGTCATCCTGATAGACCACGCAGGAAGCCACCGGCAACTCGCCCGCCGTATGGCTGATGTCGAAACATTCGATACGCGCGGGCGTCTCCGGCAGTTCCAACGCCTGTTGCAGCGCGGCGAGGCGCTCGCCCTGGCGGGCGCGTCCCTGGTTCCTGGCGTTGATGGCAAGGCGCGCGTTTTGCAGGGCCATGTCGACCCAGGCCTTGTGCGTGACGCTTTTCGCCTCCTGTATCGGCACTTCCCGCCCGCTCACGGCGGCGAGCGCGGCAGCGGCTTCTTCCGGCGCTTCCGGCAGGGGAAAGACCAGCAGGCGGGCGGGCGCGGGATGCCGGGCGTAATGCTGATCGATGAAGGCGGCCACGGCTTCCGCCGCGGAATATGCCGCGTCCCGCGCGGGAAACGCGCCGTTGCCGTCGGCAAAGACACAGCGGTCGCCCAGATGGCGTCCGCCGCGCACCATGGCCAGATTGACGCAGAGTTGTCCGGCTTCGGCGCAGGCGACGACGACATCCAGGTCTTCTTGTTTCTGACTTTCGATGAACTGCTTTTCCTGCACGTGGCGCAGGGTTTGCAACTGGTCGCGATAAAAGGCGGCAGCCTCGAATTCCAGACGCGCGGCGGCGGCTTCCATGAACTGTTGCAGACGCGCGAAAACTTCGTTCTGCCGTCCCTGCAAAAACCATATGGCATGCTGCGTGTCGCGCGCGTATTCTTCGCGCGTCACCAGCCCTTCCACGCAGGGGCCGCTGCAACGCCGAATCTGGTAGAGCAGGCAGGGACGGGAGCGATTGGCGAAAACAGACGCTTCGCAACTGCGCAGGCGAAAGGTCTTTTGCAGGAAATACACGCCTTCGCGCGCCGCCGCCGAAGAGGGATAAGGCCCGAAATAGTCCGCGTCGCGCCGGGGCAGGCCGCGAAAGAATCCCAGGCGCGGAAACGCTTCCCGGCCAATGACGATGTAGGGATAGGATTTGTCGTCCCGAAAAAGGATGTTGTAGCGCGGGCAAAGGGACTTGATGAGGTTGTTTTCCAGCAGCAGCGCCTCGGCCTCGGAACGGGTGACGGTAATCTCGATGGCGGCAATCTGCTGCACCATCATGGCGATGCGCGGGCTGGCGAGATTCCTGCGGAAATAGGAGGCCACCCGCTTCTTCAACTGCTTGGCCTTGCCCACGTACAACACCGTCCCATCTTCCGCCAGCATGCGATACACCCCCGGCAGTTCCGGCAGCGTGGGCAAGAAGGACTGGGCGTCGAACATTCCGAGAATAAGGGAGGGACAAAAAAACGGATGATACGGCGGCTTTTGTCATCCATGTAAAAAAAGCGGGGGATTTCTCCCCCGCGGCGAAACAGCGGCAGACTATCTTTCGCCTTTTGGCATCATGCCTTCCGGATCCAGCCCATCGGTTTGCCCAGTGGCAACAGGGTGCGGCCAAAGAAGGTGTTGAGGAAAATCGCGCCGGAACCGTAGAAGCCCAACAGGGAAATCAGGAGTTCCGCCCAGGCGGCCAGGGGGCCGAACAGTTCCTTGTTGATGCCGAGCAGTTGAAAGCCCAGCGAGCCGAGCAGCACGAGGATCAGCACCATGATCGCGCCGAAGACCTTGTTGGCCTCGAAGGCGGCGACGGTGACGAAGCAGCAGAAAAACAGATAGCCGAAGCAGGCAACGCCGAACTGTTTCAAGTCGGCGTTTTCCGGCACGGCGCCGAACCAGCCGTTCTGGATCGCCCAGACCGTCGCCACGGCAATCCAGAACAGACCGAACGCGCCCAGCACAATTGCGCCGAAGTAGCTGTTGCGTTTGAAATCGACGACAGCCGCCCATATCTGCGCGATGGCGCCAAGGAACACCGCCCAGGGAATCAGATAAACGG
>JAITEO010000149.1 GCA_031281985.1 Zoogloeaceae bacterium
CCCATCAGGGCATGCGCGATGTCGGCATCCAGCCGGTCGAATACCGGCTCACCCCAGCCAGGCGGCACGCCACGTGCTGTGACGGTGAGCAAGGCACCGACGGAATCCCCGGATTTCCTGAGCGCATCCATCGCCGCTTCCAGCGCGGGCACGCTGTCGCGGTCGGGCGCGAAAAAGGGATTGGCGTCGATTTCGGCTTCATCGACAAAGGGAATTTCGATTTCACCCAGGGCGCTCATCCAGCCCCGGATAATGACACCGTAACGTTCCCGCAACCATTTCTGGGCAATGGCCCCCGCCGCCACTCGCACGGCGGTCTCCCGCGCACTGGCGCGCCCGCCTCCCCGAAAGTCGCGGAAGCCGTATTTTTGTGTGTAGACATAATCCGCATGACCGGGACGAAAGGTTTCCGCCAGTACGCCGTAATCCCTGCTTCGCTGATCCTGATTGCGAATCAGCAGCGCGATGGGCGTGCCGGTGGTCTTGCTTTCAAATATGCCGGAAAGAATTTCTACCGTATCCGGCTCGCGGCGCTGGGTGACATGACGCGAGGTGCCGGGACGGCGACGATCCAGATGCCGCTGAATATCCGCTTCGGAAAGCGACAGCCCCGGCGGACAGCCATCGACAACGCAACCAATCGCCGCGCCATGTGATTCGCCAAAGGAAGTAACCGTAAAAAGCCTGCCGAAGGTGTTGCCGGACATGAACGAAAACTCTGGGTGAAAAGAAAGGGGAAGAAGTCTAACAGGGATGTGGGAAAATAACAGGCTCGTCTCTCCCGCTGGTTTTGTCATGCTGACCCTGATTGCCGCCGTTGCCCGTAACCGCGTCATTGGCTTCCAGAATCGCCTGCCCTGGCATTTGCCCGAAGATTTGCGCCATTTTCGCGCGCTCACACACGGACAGGCGGTCATCATGGGACGCAAGACCTGGGAATCGCTGCCGAGCGCCTTTCGTCCACTGCCGGGACGGCGCAATCTGGTGTTGAGCCGCAACCCTGAATTTCTTGCCCCTGAAGCGGAAGTGGCGGCAGGTCTGAAAGAAGCCCTTGCGCGTGTAAAAGATGCCGCCGCTTTCGTTATCGGCGGCGCACAACTCTACGCGCAGGCGCTGCCGCTGGCAACGCGCCTGGAACTGACGGAAATCGAACTGGACGTAGCGGAAGGCGATGCCTTCTTCCCCGCTTTCGACCACGCGGAATGGCGGGAAATCCAGCGCGAACCTGGCATCAGCGCAACGGGTCTGGTGTTTGCTTTTGTGCGTTATATGCGGGTGGAAACAGAACAAGTGTCCGTAATCTCTCATTCATGAATTCATGATGCTCCCTGCGCTCTCTCCCTTCCAGTTTTCTCATGCCGAGGCGGTGTTGGCAATTCTGCTGCGCCTTGATTTTCCCGCCGACGGCGAACTCTCCCGCTATTTCCGCGCCCATCGCGTGCTGGGACATACGGATCGGGGCGCGATTGCGGAAAGCGTTTACGCCGTTCTGCGCCACTTGCGCTCGCTGGAGGCGCGCTGTCGGCTGGGCGCGGAAGAGGCCGCGCAAGCGGCCTCTTCACGTCGCCTGTTGCTGGCGGCACACCTGAGCGCGGGACGCAATCTGCGTGAACTGGAACCGCTCACCAGGGCCAGCGAGCGGGAATGGCTGGCGGCCACCAAGGGTTTTTCCGTAGCCTCCCTTGCTCCGGCGGAAGCCCTGGATTTACCCGACTGGCTGCACGAACGCCTTCTTGCCCGCTTCGGCATGGAAGAAACCGCGGCGTTGGCAATGGCGCTGAATCGTTCTGCGCCGCTGGATTTGCGCGTCAATGAACTGAAAACGAACCGCGAGGCCGTGCTGGCACAGCTCCAGGCGGAAGGTTTGGCGGCGGAAGCCGGTCGCTTTTCTCCCCTGGCGATCCGTATCCGGGGTGGTAAACCGGCGCTCGCCCGACATCCGCTCTTTGCTTCCGGCGCGATCGAGGTACAGGACGAAGGCAGCCAGTTGCTGGGTTTCCTGCTGGATCCCAAACGTGGCGAAATGGTGGCGGATTTCTGCGCGGGCGCGGGCGGAAAAACCCTGCTTCTGGGCGCGCTCATGCGCAACAGCGGTCGCCTTTACGCCTTCGATGTTTCGGAAAAACGCCTTGCCAGACTGAAACCGCGCCTGCAACGTTCCCAGCTTTCCAATGTGTATCCGCAGCGTCTGGATTCCGAACGCGATGCCCGTGTCAAACGGCTGGCGGGCAAGCTGGACAAGGTACTGGTCGATGCGCCCTGTTCCGGTCTTGGCACCCTGCGCCGCAATCCCGACCTCAAATGGCGGCAGACGCTGGAAACCGTGGCGGAACTCTGCCAGAAACAGACCGACATTCTTGCTGCTGCCGCTACCTTGCTGCGTCCCGGTGGCCGCTTGGTCTATGCGACCTGCAGCCTGCTGGCGGAAGAAAATGACGCCATCGTAGACGCCTTTCTTGCCGCGCATCCCGATTTCATGGAAATTTCCGCCAGCGCCACACTGCAAAAACGCTGCGATTGGTCGGAGACGGAATCCCGCCTGAGACTTCTGCCGCACCGCCATGGCACGGATGGTTTCTTTGCCGCGCTGCTGGAAAAACATGTGGACGAGGGGACGGCAGACAAACCACAGGACAGGTGATGTCACATTTTCCCAGGTGTGAAAGAATTTTCCGGCGTTTGATCCTTTTCCCGTATTTCCGCGCGTTTCAGCAGTCTCTCGAGGGCTTCCGCCAAAGGGGAGGCAGGTGGCAGGGCGCGGATGCGTTCAGCAATGCTTTCCGCACTCACGCGGCTCAACGGCTTGAGCGTGCCGGGAAGGGGCAGGGTGGGTTCCAGGCGGGTGGGTTGAACTTTGACCTCGATCTGGTTACACTCGACACCGTTTTGCACAAATTTTTCCGCAAGGCGCGGCGCCAATTGCCGCAACTTGGACGCAACCGCCCCATTGGTTGCGTGAAGGATTACCCCCCCCCGGCGATGGTTCACTACTCTGGCCTGTGTTGCCAGCCCTGCAGGAACCGCCGCCGCGAAAATTTCACTCAGTCGCGCGAGCATTCTGGCGCGTGCCAGCAATCCCGCAAAGAGATCGGAGCGTTCAAGTAACGTTTCAGGAGAGAGCACAGGAGGCGCAACCTTGCAAATCATTCTGGTTTCCAGTCGTTTGAGTCCAGCCCGGACACTGCATCTCAAACCCCGCCATATTGTCGCAGGATTTGGCCTGCTGGCGTTGCTGGCGCTGATATTTGCCCTGGCGATTTCCTGGATATTCCTGCATTGGCGTCTGCCGACAACGGAATGGTTGAATACGCAGGCGACGGCGGAGGCTTCGGGGTTTGACCGGAATCTGAAGGCGCTGGCTATGCGGATAGGGGAATTGCAGGCGCGAATGATGCGGCTGGACAGCCAGAGTCAGCGCCTTTCCGCAAAGACGGGGGTACGGACGGAAGTCGAAGCGATGTCGCAGGGCGGCCCCTTTATTCCCGCTGCCGTGGATGAGACAGGTTTGACACAGGAAATCGAGCGTCTGGCCGATCGGCTCGAGGAAAAATCCCTGCTGCTGGATACGGTGGAAAGGGAAATACGCACCCGCCAGATCAGTCTGGCCTTTTTGCCGACGACCTTGCCGGTGCGTGGCGGCGCGAGGCTGGGTTCTCCCTTTGGCGTGCGCCTCGATCCCTTTGGGCGGGGGCGTGCCATGCATGAGGGGCTGGATTTTGTCGCTCCGTTTGCTACTCCGATTCTGGCGGCGGCGGATGGTGTCGTGGTCTTTGCCGCCTTCCATCCCGAATTCGGCAATCTGGTGGAAATCAACCACGGAGGGGAGCGTATCACCCGCTATGCCCATATGTCTGCCTTTTCCGTCACGGCAGGGGAAGCCGTGCGGCGCGGGCAGGAAGTTGGCAAGCTCGGCTCTACCGGACGTTCCACCGGCGCGCACCTGCATTTTGAAGTGCGCCAGAACGGCGTGGCGGTTGATCCCGCGATCTTCTTGGCGCATTCCCTGGAAAAGCAGGTTGCCAGCAGGCCGTAAGAATCTGACCTGTTCATGGTTTTGGGATTTCATGACTTCTGGGTGCATCCGGGGTTCCCTATGTGCTGGCGGTAAAAGATTGACCATTGTGAGAACATTCGGCGAGCGCGACAATTCCACGAAGGCATGACGCCAATAGCAGGGTTTTACTTTTCCACACACAAATCAAAGGAATTTTCGATGTCTCCAATTACGCCAGAAGCCTTCCATCAGGTCTCCGTCCTGAAAGCCGCCAATGTTTATTTCGACGGCAAATGTGTGAGTCATACCGTGTTGTTTCCCGATGGCTCCAGAAAGACGCTGGGCGTCATTCTGCCGTCCGTGCTGACCTTCAATACCGGCGCGCCGGAAGTCATGGAGACTGTCGCCGGTTCCTGCCGCGTGCGGTTGCAGGGCAAGGCCACATGGCAAAGCTATGGCGCGGGCGAAGCCTTTACCGCGCCTGGAAATTCCAGCTTCGAGATTGAGGTGACGGGCGAACCCTATCATTACGTTTGCTATTACGGCTGACCGGATACTTTGTCAGGCGTTAAAACCCGCTACGGGCGGAAACTCGTGATGCCCCTCCGCCGGGAAGACGTGGCAATCCACGTGGCGGTGGCCGACGCGGACGCGCAGCCCTGGATGAGCAACTGGCATGCGTCTGAACGCGGCGCGCAATGCCCGTGGGCGCGCTGGATTGCCACGGACCTTTGGCCCTCGCAATGACGAGGGCGCGTTGAGGTATCGGTGGCGGGAATTTGACCGCCATATGTCGGTGATTCGGCTTTCACGGCGAAGAACGACACACCACGCCCATTTTCCCCACCTCGTCATTGCGAGGCGCGTAGCGCCGTGGCAATCCATGCGGCGGCTCAGTTGCCAAAAACGCCAAGGCAAAACGTGAAAGGCCGTTTGGATTGCCACGAGCCTTACGGCCCTCGCAATGACGAGGCAGTGCTGCGGTTGGCGCATTGCCCTGTTCTTCACTTCTGAAAAAGATGGCTTGGATTGTGGTTTATCAGAGACGATGAACAGGCTCTTGAGCGGACGGCTTCTTGCCGTCGCTTGCCGCCAGCGGTAGGGGTCATTCTTTTTGCAGCGATACAACAAGGCGCGCAACCACAATGCGCGTTGGATTGCTGCATTTTCAACAGAAGTGCTGGCAGAGCAGTCATTTTGTGCGGACGCTGCTTGCATATCAGCAATATCGACAAAATACGTTTTGTATATTCTTTTATTGAATAAACAAAGGACGCTAAATTCTTCGACCCCTGTCTGGATTGCATTTACCTTTTGTAAAACAAAAAAAGATCTTGCGTCAACCAACCAGGAGAAACCTCATGAATGCCATGCTCGCGTATGCCGCTCCACCTGACGCGCTGTCGCCTGTGAATCCAGATGCGTATGCCGATGATGACCTGGAGGTGGACAGCGTTTCCGGTTACGGGGGCGTCCTGTCTTTCAAGCATCCGCACACCCTTGCCCTCAGCATTCGCGCCAAGGCGCTGGTATTCGAGGATCCCCGCTCCCGCGAACTGGAGGCGCGGCTGGAACGATTGGCGCCCTGTGACGCGAATTTGCTCATCCGGGGCGCGACCGGCACAGGGAAGGAGCTGGTCGCGCGTTACGTCCATACGCGTAGTCGCAGGGCGAACAAACCGTTTCTGGCGGTCAATTGCGGCGCAATTGCCGCCAATCTGATCGAAGCCGAGCTGTTTGGTCATGAACGCGGCGCGTTTACCGGTGCGATTGCGTCCAAGGCGGGCTGGTTCGAGGCCGCGAACGGCGGCTCTCTCTTTCTCGATGAAATCGG
>JAITEO010000169.1 GCA_031281985.1 Zoogloeaceae bacterium
ATCCAGAATCGGTTTGTCGTATTCATCGACGAGAATGACCGCGCGCTGGCCAAATCTGGCCGCTGCCGCCTGGATCAGGGCAATGAAACGGTCGGGAATGCCGCCTTCACCACTTGCGACCCCCAGCCTGCGCTCATTTTCGGCCAGGATATTCCCGATGCGCGCATCCAGTCCCGCCCGGCTTTCCATGACACCTTCGGCGAAACTGATGCGGATTACCGGATACTTGACCTTCCAATCCCATTTGTTGTGGCAATACAAGCCCCGGAACAACGGCTCATTGCCCGCGAACAACTCCGCCAGGGTATCCAGAAACAGGCTCTTCCCGAAGCGGCGCGGGCGGGAGAGGAAGTAGGCGGTGCCTTCCTCGATCATCTTCAGGGCGAAGGCGGTCTTATCGACGTAGTAGTAATCCGCTTCGCGCATCTTGGCGAAGGTCTGGATGCCGATGGGCAGTTTCTTGCGAGTCATGGCGTGCGCTCTTGACAAATCATGCGAAGGATTATAGCGCAGGGCGTCGACGGACTGGCGACGGCACAGGACGGCTGGAATTCCCATGACATGCACAGGCGATTCCGGCTTCGATTTTTCGTTTCCCTGTTCCCAATTCGTATATGACGTTGCATAATACGCGCTTTGCCATCGGGATGATGCCATGTCCTTTGCACGGTTTTCCCGGTTTTTCGCCTTCTCCGAAGCGTGAGGAGTTCGCAATTGCCCCGCCTCTTGATCCGCCTTCTGTGTTTGCTGCTGGTTGCGGTGTTCGCTTATTTCGGCTGGCAACTCTGGGCGCTGGAATCGCGGCAGATTGCCACATCCGCTACGCCGCATGCGGAACAGCCGCAAGCGCTCGCCGTGACGGACGTCGTCCCGGCGGAAGCGGCGGCGCGTCCGCTCTTTGCGCCGCCGCCGCCCAGGCGGGAAAAAGCGGAAGTTTTCCGCACGCCTTTGGCGCGCAGGCCGATGCAAATCTCCGCGCCGGAGAACATCGTGTTGCGGGTGCATCCTGCCCGCGCGCCGGAGACGCCGAGCGCCGTGCAGCGCGCGCAGCGCGCCCTGGCGCAGGGGGATTTGGCGCAGGCAAAGGCGCAGTTCGTGGCCTTGCTCGACGCCGATCCGCATCATCTGGAAGCCTTGCTGGGGTTGGCGGACATCGCCTTGCGGCAAGAGGATGGCGCGGCGGCGTGGCGCTTCTATCAGGCGGCGCTGAACGCCTATCCGCAGGATGCGCGGGCGCAGACGGGCATGCTGGGATTGGCCGCCGCCGCTGGACAGGTGGATGCGCCCGCGCTGGAGCGCCGCTTGAAGAACCTGATGGTCGAAGCGCCGCAGGCGGCGACGCCGCATTTTGCCCTCGGCAATCTCCTCGCCGCGCAAGGCCGCTGGCGGGAAGCGCAGAACGCCTATTTCGAAGCCTGCCGCCTGGATCGGACGAATCCCGACTTCCGCTACAACCTGGCGGTCAGCCTGGATATCCTGAACCAGCCGCGCCTGGCGGCGGAGCAATACCAGGAGGCGCTGGCGGCAGCGGCGGCGGGCGCGCCCGCGAATTTCGCCGTGCCCGCCGTAGAGGCGCGCTTACGGCGCTTGCAGGCGCAGCCAGAAGAGGGCGCGCCATGAAGAATGCCTTCCTTTTGTTCTTCTTCGGCATCGCTTTCTGTTTTCCGGCGCTGGCGGAGCCGCCTCTGGAACCGACTTTGGGACGGCTCTTCTATACGCCAGCAGAGCGCGCCGCGATGGAAGCGCAAAAGATGAACGGCATGGACGCGCCGGAAGCGGCGATGCCGTATCAGGGGCTGGTCGTGCGACAAAATACGGGTGCAATCACCGTCTGGCAGGAGGATGAAGCGCAGGAACTGCCGCCACAGACGGATGGCGCGCAGATCGGGCGCAACGTCGGCGGCACGCAGGAAGAACTGCTGCGCGGCGGACGCATCGTGACGCATCCGGGGAAATAGGCGACATGGAAAAACCCCGTCTCCCGCCTCATGACGCCCGGCAATCCGGCGCGGCGGCGCTGGTGCTGTTGCTCCTGCTGATCCTGGGCGCGCTGGGCTGGTTCTTGTCCGCCTTTCCGGCACAGGCGCTGAAAAACGAGCGCGCCGCGCGCAGCGCCGAGGCGCTCTTTTCGGCCAAAGAGGCGCTGTTGGGCTATGCCGCCGCCTACCCGGAAAGCCGCCCCGAACGCCAGCATTTCGTCCCCGGTCATCTGCCCTGTCCGGATACCGGCAACGCCCTGGAAAACGAAGGCGCGGAAAGCGGCGCCTGCGGCGGCAAGGGCGTCAGCGTCCTCGGCCATTTCCCCTGGCGCAGCCTGGGCGTGCCGCCGCCGCGCGACGGCAGCGGAGAATGCCTGTGGTATGCCGTTTCCGGCAATTACAAGGTCAGCCCGAAAGCCGACCTGTTGAATCCGGATACGGCGGGCTTGATCAAAATCGTGGCGGCGGACGGGCATACGCTGCTCGCCGATGAAGTCGTCGCCGTGCTGTTTGCGCCCGGAGCGCCGCTGGATGGGCAGACGCGCCAGTACATCAAGGGCGAATGCCGCTGGGACTACGCCGCCCAAGCCTTTCTCGACACCACCGCGGGCATTGCCAACGGCGCGCCCAATGAAGCAGCGGAGGGCGAAAGCCGCTTCCTCGTTGCCGAGACGCGGGCGGATTTTAACGACCAACTCCTGTGGATTACCCGCGACGAACTCTTCTCCTACGTGCGCGCGCGGTTATCCAACGACGCGCTGTTTGCGGAGGAGCTTTCAGATACGGCGGATACGCGGGCGCTGACCCAGCGCGTCGCCGCCTGCCTGATGCGCTTTGGCGAGCACAACGCGCACCGGCGTCTGCCGTGGGCGTCCCCCCTGAACATGGGCGCTGGCGCGCCGGACACCTTCCATTACGAGAAATTCTATGACAAGGAAAACCTGCTTGCCGGACGCGCGCCCTATGCCGTGGCGCGTTCGCAGAATGTGCTGCACAGCACGCTCGGCGACTGGACGGATTGCGCCGCCAACAGTCAGTCCATCGTTGCCTGCCGTTTGCTCATCGCCGAGAAATGCGCGGATTTCGCGCCCGTGGCGGGTGGCGACGACAGCCGCAAGAACAGCAAGGACGGCTGGTGGGACAAGTGGAAAGACCACCTGTTCTACGTAGTCTCCCCCGGCTTCGCGCCAATGGACGCGCCCGCCGCCGATTGCGCGGCAACCCCGGAGAAATGCCTGCGCGTAAATGGCGTTGCCTACGCCGCCGCCGTGATTTTCTCGGGTGAGACGCTCGCCGGACAAACGCGCGCCACGCGCGCCAGCCGGATGCTGGCGGCAAATTACCTGGAAGGCATGAACGCCCAGACGCTGCAAAACGGCGGCCAGACGCTCGAAATCGCGGGCAACGACCAAATCGCCTGCATCGCCGGGCCGGATGCCACGCATCCCGGCTTTCGCCTCGTCGCCAACTGCGGCCAGCAGGACTGCCGGCAACGCGCCGAAAACCTGCGCGCCTGCCTGGAAAACGCCAAGAGCGACTGCGCCGCCCCGCACGCCGCCCTGGAAGGCTGCGCCTGCAAAGGCGCGGCGGATACGCTGCGCTCGGAAAAATGCCAGGAAGCCGCCGCCGTTTCCACCCCTGTCTGCCGCAACGCCCTTGCGGATCTGCGTGGTTGCGCCGCCTGAAATGCAGACCCAAGCATCCACGCCGCGTTTTTCCCTCCGTCCGCGCGGATTTACCCTGCTGGAACTGTCGGTGGTGCTGTTGATCCTCGCGCTCTTGCTGGGCAGTCTCATCCTGCCGCTTTCCGCCCAGCACGAGGCGCGGCAATGGCGGGCGGCGGCGGAAGGACTCTCGGAGATTCAGTCGGCGCTCCTGGGCTACGCCATCTTGCATGGTCATCTGCCCTGCCCGGATGCGAGCGGCGACGGCGTGGCCGCCGATTCCTGCGCCGCGCCGCCCGCCCAGGAGGGTCTGTTGCCCTTCAAGTCGCTGGGCATGCATGATGGACGCGACCCCTGGGGCGCGCGCTGGCGTTACCGGGCGGACGCCTCCTTTACCGACGCGCTCGCGCCGATTGCCCTCTCCACGAAATTTTCCGCCGCCCAACTGAAGGTGGTCAATTTGCAGGACGAAGTCCTCAACACGGACAAGGAATATGCCATAGCCATCATCTATAGTCTCGGCCCCAATGGCAGGGCCGATGGCCGCAACGCGCTGTTTGCGGCCAATAATGCCAGTTATCAGTCCGGGCCGCCGACGCCGGAGTTCGATGATCCACTCGTCTGGCTGGCGCGTCCGGTGTTGTTTGCACGTCTGGCGGCGGCCGGACGCCTGCATTGAATTGTTTTGACGCACCGTAAAGGAGCACACCATGCAAGCGCACCGCGAACGCGGCTTTACCCTGGTGGAAATCGCCATCGTGCTGGTCATCATCGGCCTGTTGCTGGGCGGCGTCCTGAAAGGACAGGAACTCATCACCCAGGCCAGGATCCGCAATATCGTAAATGACATGAACGGCATCACGGCGGCGATTTACGCCTACCAGGATCGCTATCGCGCCTTGCCGGGGGATGAGCGTCACGTCGCCGTTTCCGGCCGCTGGGGTGTCTCCGGCGGCGACGGCAATGGCGTCCTCTGCGGCGCGTACAACGGCGGCACGGTGGGCGGCAGCGCCTGCGGCGGAGAAATGGAGTCGCGCCTGATTTGGCGTCACCTGCGGCTCTCCGGGCTGATTACCGGCGCGGAAGACAGTATTCCCGTCAACGCGGCGGGCGGATTGATCGGCATCCAGGCGGGCGCTTTCGGCCTGTCGGGACATGTGCTGTGCATAAGCAACCTGCCCGCCAAAATCGCGGCGGCCATCGACGCGCAACAAGACGACGGCAATCCGCGCACCGGCAGTCTGCGCGGAGCACGCCAGAACGCGCCCAACCCCGCCGCCGACCCAAATCCCGCCGCCGACACCGCCTACCAGGACGACGGCAGCCTGACCTACCTGATCTGCAAATCGATATAAAGCGGAAAAAAGTAAAAATCTACTTTTTGCCCTTTTTTGGCGTAAAGGCAAGGCAACCCACTACTCATCTGCACGATCTGGTTGGGGCGCGCTGCGCGCGCCCGCCAGCCGTCACGTGGCGGAATGGTTTGCGGGCGCACGTGGTGCGCCCCTACGAACGTGTGAACGAGCAGTGGGGTTGCCTTTCGCTATTCATCCGGCAGTTTTTCGTGTTGCAAACCTCGTGCCGCTTGCGTGCTGCTCCGTCGCCTTTGGTTGGCTCGGCCGGCTCCGTTGTTGATCGCATCGATGATTTCCTCCCGGTAGCGGCAGAAACTTCGCCAAAGCCAGGGAGATTCCGAAGATTCGTCCCCCTGGACATCCGGGTGCGGGGTCATGAAGCGGGAAACCTCTTCGGGCGGGGGAGCGCGAAAGCGCGCGGCATACGCTTCGCCCAGCGAGAACACATAGGGCAGGGCATCCACGAATTCCCGCGTTTTCATTCTGCCCGCGTCCGCGGCAACGGCGGCCAGATGCCGGGCATACCCTTCGATTTCGCCCTGGAGCCGCGCCCCCGCCGCAAAGAGGCGCGGCAGGATTCGCCAGGAGAAAAAAACCGCGGCGCTCAACAGCAACATCAGGAGCACGAATACGCCAGGGTCGAACATTCCGATCATGGCGTCTTTCCCTTTGTCCCAGAACATCATGGCAATGGCGCAAACAATGCCCGCCGCGCCAGACAAAATACCCAATGGTCCCAGAATATAGGATTCACCGAACAAAAGCCCGACGCCCACCACGAGCGCGAGGCAGGCCATGAGAAACATCACCAGAAGCACGAACCCCATCATGATGGGGGCAAGTTGCATCATGAAAGAACTCTTTTCCACTTGCCACGCCATGACCTCGCATACGACGAAGACCAGTGCAAAGGTAAGGAAACTGAGCCGGATGTTACGCGACCACAGGAATTTGCAGATATCCTGGTGTCGTTGCTCCCACCAGTGATACGTCTCGTACAGGCGCGCCAACTCTTCATCCCCTACAAACACATCGTCATAATCTTCGCCATCATCGCCGTAGTCGGCGTTTTCTTCTTCCAGGTGAGGGTGGCGCTGGAAGGCTTCTGCCTTGTTCATCGGGAACGTCCGAAGATAAAGAATGTCGCGCCCCGGTGGAAACAGGCGCTCCAGCAAGGCGCGAAAGAAGGAAGACCGCGGCGCATCCGCGCGCGCCGTCCGGCGCAGGTGCGCGCCTTCCGGCGGGCAATGGCAAAAACGGAGCCAGCCCTTGGCGGCGAGCCAGAGCAGGTCATTGGCCATGGCGCCCATCGGAATCTTCCGCGTGCGCACGCATTCCATGAACCCTGGCGGCATTTTTTTGGGCGGCATCGAACGAGGCTGGATTTCACCGCGCCGGGCGTCACGCCCGAAACCCAGCCAGACCAGGCCATAAAGCGCGAAGATGACCACCGGCACCATGCGCAGGGCGAGTATTCTCTGCGCGTGCAAAGCATCCCAGATCGCGCAGGAAAGAAGGAAAATCGTCAGAAGAACAGACAACGTCCAGAAGAGGCGCTTCTTCCATCTCGCCCACTGCCTGTCCGCCTCGATCTTCTGCAACGCCTCGTTTGCCTTGTTTCCCAGCCCTTCGGATGCGGACACCATCTTCTCCTTCGCAAAAGACCAAAGAATTATAGAGCGGGACGCTTGCGGAAAAGCAGGATATTCATCGGGTGGGGCACAATGAAAAGTGGAGGAAAACCCTTTTTAGAGGAAGCGCGAACGTTTGCCAAAGGCTGGGAGAGGGTAACGCGCCGTGCCGCCCCCTTGCAGGGTGCAAGCCCTCTCCCGCCCTGCCGGGCACCCTCTCCCCCAAAGGATTGGGGAAGAGGGGACGGCAAGCGGCGGCGCTTCGGTTGGTTTCTCCACTTTGGATTGCTTCCCCCGGTGCAATTCTCGTAGGGGCGCGCTGCGCGCGCCCGCAACCCAATCCGCCGCGTGACGGCCAACGGGCGCATGCAATGCGCCCCTACGAACCCCCACAGCCCGCGCTGGTTTTTCCTTGGGTTTTCACCAAAAAAGGGCAAGCTCTGCTTGCCCTTTTTTGCTATATAGACCGGCAAAAAGTAGGTTTTCACTTTTTGACGCTTTTTGATGCGGTAGAATGCCCGCCTTGTCCAACTC
>JAITEO010000202.1 GCA_031281985.1 Zoogloeaceae bacterium
GTATGCCCGACCTTGTATGTTGAACCATATTTATCGTTGCTGACGATAATGACCGAGTTACCGGGGAGGCCGTCCCGACCCAGAGGCATCGAAAGCGTGACCTCGTGCGTAGATTGGCCCCCCACCTCATTATCACTACGTGGAGTATCCCGAAGCCAGGCGCCAGGGGCGCGGCGGACTTCGTATTACAAGGAAGTAGCGATAAGAAGTACGAGGTTGGGGAACCGGTGGCTATTATGATCGATCCACTTCTCAAGGAGAAATTTCATGGAAGAGTATGTCGGTATTGATGTCGGTGCCAAGTCTGTCGTGGTATGTGTGCGCCGTGGCGGGCGTACGATCCGCACCCAAACCTTTCCTCAAACGCCGGAAGGCCATCGGGCCTTGATCGAGCACCACGCCGGCCGGCCGGCGTGGTGCTCGAGGCCACCGGAGTCTATTACCTGGACCTGGCCGTGACACTCCATAAGGCCGGATGGCCTGTCTCGGTCATCAATCCAAAGAGTTTTCATCATTTCGCCAAGCTCAAGCTGAACCCCAGCAAGACGGATGGAGCCGATGCGGCACTCCTGGCCGAGTATGGGGAGTGTCTGAAGCCGGCCCTGTGGCAGGCGCCTGACGAAGCCCTGATGAACCTGCGCGACATCGGACGCCAGATCAATCGCCTGACCGCAACCCGCACTCAGGCCAAAAACCGTTTGCACGCCCTGCGCGCCAAATCCACCACCCTGCCTTTGTTGATCGAGGATGAAATCGAAGGCATCGAACGACTGGATCAGCGTATCCAACGACTGAGCGCCGCCGCTCTCGAATTGATCCGCTCCCATCCGTATTGCCAGCCACTCCTGGATCATCTGCGCCAGGCCAAGGGAATCGGGGAAGTCAGCGGCGTAGCCCTGCTGGCGGAACTTCTCGTCCTGCCACGCGAACTTTCGTCCGCGCAGATCACCCGACACGCCGGTCTGGATGTCCGTCTCTGTCAGTCCGGCAGTAGCGTGAGCAAGCCCGGCCGTCTGAGCAAGGCAGGGAACGCCTACTTGCGTGCCGCCCTCTACATGCCCGCACTGTCCGCCGTGCGCTACGACCCCAATGCCAGAGCCTTCTATGAGGCATTGAAAAAACGGGGAAAAAAGAAAATACAGGCCCTCTGTGCCGTCATGCGCAAGTATCTCATCGGCCTCTGGGCTTGCATCAAACTCAATCTCCCTTTCAACTCCAGCCTACTTTTCAGCCACGTCCATTCAAAAACGCCTTGACTTTTAACAGAGTATCTACGATGCGGGCGTTCCGCCCGCAAAGCAAGCCGCAGGCTCACGTGCCTTCGCTCCTTTTCTTACCGCCCAAGACCATAAACAGCTTCTCCGTGAATTTGCGGCGCAAAGCGTTGGCAAATAAACTCTCTTCCTGTCTCGCGCCTTGCGCTTTCCATTTTCACCTTCCAACCTCCCCCAATCCATGCGATTCGAACTCCTCGCCGCCGACGGCTTCGCCCGCCGCGGCCTGCTCACGCTCTGTCACGGCGCCGTCGAAACGCCGGCGTTCATGCCGGTCGGCACCTATGGCACGGTCAAGGCGATGATGCCCCGCGATCTGGCCGCGACAGGCGCGCAAATCTGCCTGGGCAATACCTTTCATCTGTGGCTGCGGCCGGGGGTCGAGGTGCTGCGGCGGTTTGGCGGGCTGCATGCCTTCATGGGCTGGGAAAGGCCGATTCTCACGGATTCCGGCGGCTTTCAGGTGTTCTCGCTGGGCGGGATGCGCAAGATCAGTGCCGAAGGGGTGAAATTCTCTTCTCCCATCGACGGCGCCAAGCTTTTTCTCACGCCGGAACTTTCCATGGACATCCAGCGGGCGCTGAATTCGGACATCGCGATGATTTTCGACGAATGCACCCCCTATCCGGCCAGTTTCGAGACGACCGCCCAGTCCATGCGCCTGTCGCTCGACTGGGCGCGGCGCTCGCGGGCGCGGCATGACCAACTGGAAAACCCCAACGCCCTGTTCGGCATCGTGCAGGGCGGCATGCACGAGGAACTGCGCGCGGAATCGCTGGCGGGATTAAACGACATCGGCTTTGACGGCATGGCCATCGGCGGGTTGTCGGTGGGCGAACCCAAGGAAGACATGGCGCGCGTCCTGGCGTATGTCGCGCCGCGCCTGCCGGTGGAAAAACCGCGCTACCTGATGGGCGTCGGCACGCCGGAAGACCTGGTGGCGGCGGTGGGGCAGGGCATCGACCTGTTCGATTGCGTCCTGCCCACGCGCAATGCCCGCAATGGTCATCTGTTTACCCGCTATGGCGACGTGCGCATCAAGAACGCCGCGCACCGGCAGGACGCGCGTCCGCTGGAGGAAGGCTGCACCTGTTACGCCTGCCGGAATTTCAGCCGCGCCTACCTGCATCACCTCTTTCGCGCCGGAGAAATCCTGGGCGCGATGCTGAACACCGTGCACAACCTCCACTACTACCAAACCCTGATGGCGGAAATGCGCGCCGCCATCGACGCGGGACGCTTTTCGGCGTTCGTCTCCCGCTTTCATGCGGATCGGCAGGGAGAAAGAACGTAAAGGGATGCTAGAATACGCAGCTTTACATGTTTTGCCCTCGATGGCCAAAGGAGTTGTTCGATGATCAGCATCGCGTACGCGCAGGAAGTCGCCGCGACCGGCGCAGCCGCCGCCCAGCCGGGCGGACCCATGCAGTATATCCCCTTCATTTTGATCTTCGTTTTCGTCTGGTTCATGATGATTCGCCCGCAGATGAAGCGTGCCAAGGAGCACAAGCAGTTGATGGCGAGTCTGCAAAAGGGCGATGAAGTGCTCACGCAGGGCGGCCTGGCCGGGCGCGTGAGCAAGCTGGGCGAGAGCTATGTCGCGCTGGAAGTGCTTTCCGGCGCGGAAATACTGGTGCAACGCAGCGCCATCGTGCTGGCCTTGCCGAAGGGAACCTTGAAATCCCTGCCCTGAGTCCCCATCTGGCGTATCGGATGGCATGGATTCTTCCCGCCGGGGGTTTTTGACCTTGACCTTGTTCATGTCCGTTTTTCACGTTTTCAGGCTTTTTTTCCCATGAATCGCTATCCTCTCTGGAAGTACATCATGGTACTGGTGGCCCTGCTGTTGGGGTTCATCTATACCCTGCCCAATCTGCTCGGTTCGGCGCCCGCCGTGCAGATTTCTTCCAACCGCGCCACCCTGAAAATCGACGAGAAGTTCAAGCCGCGCGTCGAGGAGATTCTGGAAGCGGCGGACATTGCGAACACCGGCATCTTCGTCGATGTCACCGGCATCAAGGTGCGCCTTGCCGATGAAGAAACGCAGTCCAGGGCGCGCATCGCGCTGGAAAAGGCGCTGAATCCCGCGCCCGACCCCGCGGATCACGACTATGTGGTGGCGCTGAATTTTCTTTCGGCCTCGCCGCAATGGCTCACCAGCATCGGCGCGTTGCCCATGTATCTGGGTCTGGATTTGCGTGGCGGCGTGCATTTTCTCTTGCAGGTCGATATGCAGGGCGCGGAATTGCAGAGCCTGGATTCCATTTCCGCCAGCCTGCGCGCCCAGATGCGGGACGAGAACCTGCGCTATGACAGCGTCATCCGCGAGGGAAAAACCATCGTCCTGCGCTTTCTGAATGCGGAACCGCTGGCGAAGACGCGGGAGTTGATCCGCAATCGTTATCCGGAACTGATGCTGCTGGAGGCGGAAGACGCCAGCGCGGATGGCGCCAGCGCGCTCACCCTGACGGCGACCATGCGGCCGGAAACCTTGCAGGAACGCAATGAATACGCGCTGAAACAGAACATCAGCACCCTGCACAACCGCATCAACGAACTGGGCGTGGCCGAGCCGGTGATTACCCAGCAGGGCATGGATCGCATCGTGGTGCAGTTGCCGGGCGTGCTGGATACCGGCAAGGCCAAGGACATGATAGGCCGCACCGCGACGCTGGAACTGCGCATGGTCGATGAAACGGCGGGCGCGCTGGAGGCGGCGCTGGCCGGGAGTCTGCCCTATGGCGAGGAACTGTACACGGTGCAGGATACCCGGCAGGGGCAAC
>JAITEO010000039.1 GCA_031281985.1 Zoogloeaceae bacterium
CCCCAAAGGATTGGGGGAGAGGGAACGGCAAGCGGCGGGGCTGCGTTGGGTTCCTCCACTTTGGATTGCACCCCATACTGGCCGCTGACCACAGACCACAAAGCGCGCAACGCGCGCGCTCTGTCCTCTGTCTTCTGATCCCTGATCCCTGATCCCTGACCTCTGAACCCCTGAACCAGAGTAGAATGCCCATCCGTTGCGCGTTTTGCGCCGCTTTTCTGGAAAGTCGTCGATGAAACCCTTGAACAAATCCAACAAACTCGCGGATGTCTGTTATGACATTCGCGGCCCGGTGCTGGAGCAGGCGCGCGTGATGGAAGAGGAGGGGCACAAGATCATCAAGCTCAACATCGGCAACCTCGCCACCTTCGGCTTCGAGGCGCCGGAAGAAATCCAACTGGACATGATCCGCAACCTGCCGAGCGCGGCGGGCTATACCGATTCCAAGGGCATCTTCGCGGCACGCAAAGCGATCATGCACTACACCCAGCAAAAGCACATCAAGGGCGTGGATATCGAGGACATCTACATCGGCAATGGCGTATCCGAACTGATCGTCATGTCCATGAACGCCCTGTTGAATTCCGGCGATGAAGTGCTGGTGCCCTCGCCGGATTATCCCTTGTGGACGGCGGCGGTGTCGCTCTCCGGCGGCACGCCCGTGCATTACCTCTGCGACGAGGACCAGGATTGGCAGCCCGACCTGGAAGACATCCGGAAAAAAATCACGCCCAGAACCAAGGCGCTGGTGGTCATCAATCCCAACAACCCGACCGGCGCGCTCTACCCGGAAGCGACACTGAAGGCGCTGATCGCCCTCGCCATCGAGCACGATCTCATCCTCTGCGCCGACGAAGTATATGACAAAGTGCTGTACGATGGACATGCGCACACCTCGATTGCCTCGCTCTCGGAAGACGCGCTGATCCTGATTTTCAACGGTCTTTCCAAGAACTACCGCTGTTGCGGCTATCGCGCGGGCTGGCTGGTGGTCTGCGGCGACAAGCGCCACGCGCAGGATTACATCGAGGGACTGAACATGCTGGCCTCGATGCGCCTGTGTTCCAACGTCCCCGGCCAGTACGCGATTCAGACGGCGCTGGGCGGCTATCAGAGCATCGACGATCTGGTGTCCCCCACGGGCAGGCTCTGCCGCCAGCGCGACATCGCGCACGAACTGCTCACCGCCATCCCCGGCGTCTCCTGCGTCAAGCCCAAGGCCACGCTCTACATGTTCCCGCGCCTGGACCCGCTCGTTTATCCCATCAAAGACGATCAGGAATTCATCCGCGAACTGCTGGTGACGGAACAGGTCTTGCTGGTGCAGGGAACCGGCTTCAACTGGCCAAACCCCGACCACCTCCGCCTCGTCTTCCTGCCCTACGAAGACGACCTGCGCGAAGCACTGGGACGCATCGCCCGCTTCCTGGAAGCATACCGCAAACGGCACGGCGCGGCATGAGGCAGCGGGTTGCATGGGGGCAATGAAAAGCGGAGGAGGTCAAGGTGATATTGACCCTGCCATTACCGTTTTCCCAAGGTTGAGCATGGCCGGAGCGTATCCGGGACGCGCGGCCTTCTTCCCCCTTGCTGGAGGCGAAGCGCCGCCGCTTGCCGTTCCCTCGCCCCCGATACTTCGGGGGAGAGGGTGCCCCGACAGGGGCGGGAGAGGGGGTGGCACGGCACGTTGTCAGGGTTTTCTGGGAAAGTTGCAGTCTGCAAGCCCACCCCCGCAAGCGGCGACGCGATGCGTTGTTGACATGGTGTCCTCCGCTTTTCATTGACCCGGTTTTTCCTTTTTGACGCACTACACACACCATGCCCCTTTCCTTCTTATGCCTCATGGACGACGCGGACGCGATGAACGTTCGGCAATGGCTGGCGCGGGCAAGGGCGGTGCATCGTCAGTTGCGCGGCCAGTTGCCATCGGAAGAGGACGCCTACCAGGAAACGCTGGCGCGGATTTTTGCCAATGGCGGCCATCTGTGCCTTGCCGTGGAAGATTCCGCCGTCCGGGGGCTGGCGCTCTGGCGTGTGCTGGAAAACACGCAGGAAGGCCGCCGCCTGGTCGTAGACGATCTGGTCGTCGACGCCGCGCACCGCTCGCAGGGCGTGGGCAAGGCGCTCATCGACTGGCTGGAAAACCGCGCCCGCTCGCTCTCCTGCGCCGCGCTGGCGCTCGATTCCGGCGTGCAGCGCAGTGACGCGCACCGCTTTTATTTTCGGGAAGGCTTTATCATTAGCGCTTTTGGCTTTCGGAAAAAACGCACATGAAATTTGTCGCGGTTCTGGCATACGCGCTGCTGGGCGTGGTTGTCCTGTTCTTTTTCTGGTTGCTCGCGGGGAAAATCGTTTGGATGGTTTTGCCCATCACCCTGCTTTTTCTCGTCAGCCTTTGCTTTCCTGCCCCCCTTGGGGCAACGACCTGGCTCGCAAAATATATCCAGAGCTTGCGGTCGACATTGCATTACGGGTTTTGCTATCTGGTGGTTCCTGTCGGCGTCTCCGTGCTTCTTGTCGCGCATGACTACTTCAAGACATATCCAGACATTGGCTCCATGTTGCGCGGCATTGCCGCATTCTTGCTCGTTTTGCCGGTGATTTTCCTGTTGCGGGAAAACTGGCGGAGCATAAAGTTGCCGGCATATTTTCTCGTGGTATTTCTGTTTGGGGCTTACACCATCCAGTGGTCGCCGCCAAATGCTTGGGTCATGGGAAGTTTGATGGCGCGCGCGTGGCTGGCACAGCTTTCCGGCGCGCCTTTCCGCGATTCCGATATACAGTACACCGTCGTTGGCGAAACCGATGGCATCCTTTTCGTTTCCCTGCCGCCGACGATGCTGTTCATTTCCGCCCAGGAAAAGCCATATTGCATCGGGCATCCGCAAGACGCGGTGCGGGGCTGCCAGAAAACGCTTGAGCAACTAATCCATTCGCAATCCTTCCTCCCGCCCGCCGCGCGCGAAAAGTGAGGCAATACAGACGCAAGGCGCGGTCGGAATCCTTAACCCATCCATTTATTTTTCAGGAAAAACGTAACATGAAACCAGTCAATGTTGGCCT
>JAITEO010000341.1 GCA_031281985.1 Zoogloeaceae bacterium
GCGGGCGGCGGCATCCACCTGCTCCGGCAAGGTCACGCCCGGATGCACGATCGTGATCCTTTCCGGCGCGACCCCGATTTTTTCCGCCAGCGCCTGTGTCGCATGGCTGTTGGCGATCAGGCCATCCAGCCGTTTCATCAGCGGCAGCCACAGGGCGCGATAGACGGGATGCGGCGCGGTCAAATCCAGGCCATGCGCGTATACCACGGCCTTTGCGCCACAAAGACGCGCCGCGAACCAGGCCAATGGCGCGGTCAGGCCGCTGCCTGCCAGAACCACATCCGGCTTCCAGCGCCATGCTTCCCGCACGCCTTGCCAGCCTGCGGCCAGCAGGAAACGCGGCAGGGGGCGCAAGGGCACGCCGCGCACGGGGCAAACTGATAAAGACTGTTCCGCACCTTCCGGCGCGATGAGGCGCAGCGCAAAGGCGTGGGCAAGGGCTTCCGCCATATGCAGATTCAGGCGTTCCATTCCGCCCCAGAGCGGCGGAAAATTGCGGGTGATGAGCAGAACCTTCTTCACTTTTTCCCGGCCTCGCCGGAATCCTTGTACATCAACGCGGTAATTTGCTCGGAAATCAGTCCCATCAAAAACACCATCACCGAACCCGTGTACAGCAAGGCGCTCATGTTGGTGAAACGCCCTTCATGCCACAGGGTATAGCCATACCAGAACGAGCTTAAAACGAACATCAGGACGGAAACCGGCAGGAAAATCTTGAGCGGAGAAAAGAGCGTGCCGATCTTGAAAATGATGATAAAAAAGCGTGCGCCATCCCGCACCAGGCGGATATGGCTGTCACCAATGCGTCTGGCTGCGTGGATCGGCACATAGGCGACCGGATAGCCGGAGCGGAAAAACGCCATCGTCGACGTGGATGGGTAGGAAAAACCGTTCGGCAGCAGGTAGAGAAATTCACGGAATTTTGCTGCGCGCACGGCGCGAAAGCCAGAAGTCAGATCCTCCACCCTGCGCCCGGTCATGTAGCTTGCGAGGCGGTTGTAGAGCGCGTTGGCAAAGCCGCGTCCCACGCTGGCCTGTGATCCCTTCTGCCGCGCGCCCACCACCATGTCGTAGCCTTCCGCGAGTTTTTCCAGCAGCGCCGGAATGTCCGCCGGATCGTGCTGACCATCGGCATCCATGAACACGATCACTTCCCCCCGTGCCGCCCGCGCGCCGCTCTTGATGGCCGCGCCGTTGCCCCTGGAATAGGGATAGCCAATTACGCGCGCCCCGGCGGCCTCGGCAATCGCAGCAGTCTCGTCCGTGGAACCGTCATCGACTACAACCAGATCGGCATCGGGAAAAAGCGCGCGCAGATGCACCAGGGTTTTCCCGATTCCCCCCGCCTCGTTCTTGGCGGGCAGGACGATGCTCAAGGATTCCTGAAGGGCAGGGGGAGAAGGAGAAGTCATTGGGGGTTCCATCACGGTTGTCAGATATGCCGGGAACAGGGAATTTTCTTTGCCTCCCGGAGGATGGCAAAGTTTAGCATGACCGAAAGATGTGCTTGATCCACCAGAATGGAAGAGGTGCGATTGAAAGTGGAGGAAAATCCTTTTCAGACGAAGCACAACTGCTTGCCGTCCCATCTCCCCCAGAGGCTTGAGGGAACGGCAAGCGGTCGCGCTTTGTTTCCTCCACTTTTAATCGCACCCCGATTCTCTCCATGCGCATCAATTGCCCCCTGTGTTGTGTGCTATATTGGCGCCCGCCGTAAAACGCATGCACCATGTGTGGCAAACCATTTTTTTGGGGTATATCCGGGGTATATGGTCAGAAAATTTTTTTTGAGATGGCTCGACCATGCGGGTTTCAGTGATGTATTCGCTTTCTGTCGACCGATATTTTTCAGGATGTGGAAATGAACGCCGCCCATTCGCATGAGGGCCATCGCCTGCACATCACCGAGGTGCTGAAATGGATGGTCGCGGACGGACTGGTCTTGAAGGCGGAGGCGCAAACGCTGCGTGATGCGCACCGGCTGCGCGGCGGAAGACCAGCGCATCCGCTCATCGTGATTGCCGACCAGAAGTGGATGTGCGCCAAGGCGCCCCAGCAATCGCTTTCACTCGAATACCTGACCGAATGGCTGGCGGGCAAGGTGGGGCTGTCTTACCAGCATATTGATCCGCTCAAGATCGATTTCACCGGCGTCGCCGACGTGGTTTCCAGTGCCTATGCCGCTCGCTTTTCCATTCTGCCCATCGGCATCGACCTGCGCGAAGTGGTGATCGCTACTTCCGAACCCTTTCTTACCGAATGGGTGCCGGAACTGGAGCGCATTCTCAAACGCCAGGTGAAGCGGGTGCTGGTCAATCCCGCCGATGTCAACCGCTATCTGGTGGAATTCTTCAACCTTGCCCGTTCGGTCAAAAAGGCCGCGCAGCAGGGCGGCGGCGCAATGGGGCTGTCCAGTTTCGAGCAACTGGTGGAACTGGGGCGCACCAACCAGCAACTGGACGCCAACGACCAGCACATCGTGCATATCGTCGATTGGCTCTGGCAATATGCCTT
>JAITEO010000354.1 GCA_031281985.1 Zoogloeaceae bacterium
GCGCCGGGTAATGCAGCCGGAGGGCACCGGGCGGATTTCAGAATCCAGACCTACGGCCTCAACGGCTTCTTCAATCTTTCCGACACACTCAAGTTGCATGTCGACCCCTATTACGTCCGCGTGACGGATGGAACCGCCTCGGCTTACGCCCGTCCCCTTTCCGAAGCCGCCATCGGACGCGACCTGAACGGTGACGGCGACCGGATCGACCTGCCTCCGGTCATCGCGCAGATCTTCCCCACCCAGTACCGTGTCGGCGTGACCTCGTATGTCGACTGGACCCTGGATACCCACAATGAATTGCAACTCGGCTACTGGCACGACTACATTCACGCGCGCAACCAGACCATCTTCCAGAGCAATGACGACAGGGGGCGTCCGACATCCATCCACGGCAATCACGCGATCGTGGATAGCGACGGTCATGTGGTGTATGGCGGCAACAATTCCAACCGCATCATCAGCGACAAATTGTGGATACAGGATACCTGGAGCGATGCGGAACGCTGGTCGGTCACGGGCGGTCTGGCTTGGCAACGCACGGCGTTCGACAGCGCAAAGCGCGTCAATGTCGATGATCCGGCCACGTACAAACGCAGTGCCAGCTACAATCGACTGCTGCCCAGTCTCAAAGTTTCCCTGGATCTGAACGAGCGGCAGCAGATTTTCTACAGCGCCGCCTCGACGGTGAAGGTTCCCTTGGTCGCCACGCTCTACACACCGCCAGGCACCGCGAAGCAAAAACCGGAAAAAGCCTTCAACCAGGAACTCGGCTGGCGCTACCACACAAGCGACCTGTTGCTGGGCGCGACCCTGTTCTACAACGTGTTCAAGGATCGCCAGGCATCGACCACGGTAAACGGAGTCGCCACCGACATCAACGCGGGCGATGTGAATACCTGGGGTATCGAATTCTCGGCGAACGGAAAATTCGCACGCGATTTCAATTACTTCGCTTCGCTTTCCCATACACGCGCCAGACAACGGGAAGATGTGCCCGATAGTGTCGGCACGCTCGCCGACACACAGGGCAAACAGCTTTTCAATACGCCGAAAACCCTGGCGTCGCTGGGTGTTGGCTACGACGACGGCAAGTTCTACGCGAACCTCCTGGGCCGTTATGTCGGTAATTTCTACGGCGACCTGGAAAACCGGGAAAAGATCGGCGACTACACGGTAGTCGATGCCGGGTTCGGCTATCGCCTGAAGTGGGAACAGCACACAGCCGTCCTCCGGCTCAATCTCAACAACCTGTTCGACAAGCATTATCTGTCGGGCGTCGCAACCGGCGTGGTATCGATCGATTCGGCAACCCCTCAATACTACCGGGGACAACCGCGCGGCGTGTTCGCCTCCCTGACCATCGATTACTGATCCAGGAAATTCCATGACCGACACGATTTTCGACTACCTCATCATCGGTGGCGGCACGGCAGGCAGCGTGCTGGCCAATCGTCTGACGGCGGACGCAAGCAAACGGGTGTTGCTCGTCGAGGCGGGCATCGACACGACCGAGGGCGCGACGCCGGATGCCATTCTCGACGGCGCGAAACCTCATTTGCCGCGCCTTTCGGCCGATCGGTTTTTTTGGACCGGGCTGAACATTTTTCGCGCCGCCGAATATCCCGGCATCGCGCGCCAGCCGCAATTCTACGAACAGGGCAAGATACTGGGCGGCGGTTCCAGCATCAATGTGATGGTCTCCAATCGTGGTCTGCCATCCGATTACGACGAGTGGGAAAAACTTGGCGCGGCGGGCTGGGGATGGAAAGACGTGCTCCCCTATTTCCGCCGCCTGGAATCCGACCCGGAATTTGGCAACCGCCCGGAATTCGCCGACCTGCACGGGCTGGATGGCCCCCTGCCCATCAGGCGCGTCGCGCCAGGCGACTGGAGCCGCTTCACCGTCACGGTGGCAAAGGTACTGGAATCGCAGGGGCTTCCCAACATCGAAGACCAAAATGGGCGTTTCGGGGATGGCTACTTTCCGCCGACTTTCACCATCCGCAACGGTGAGCGGGTCTCCGCCGCGCGCGCCTATCTGGATGGCAAGACCCGCTTGCGTCCGAACCTCTTGATCTGGACGGAAACGCGGGCGCTCGGCCTCATCGTTTCGGGACGGCGTATCGAGGGAGTGAGGTTGCGGCGGGACGGCGCGACGGTGGACATCCGGGCGCGGGAAACTATCCTGGCGGCGGGGGCATTGCAGACGCCGGGTTTCCTGCTGCGGGCTGGCATCGGCCCCGCCGCCGACTTGCGGGCGCTGGGAATCCCCGTGCTCGCCGACCGTCCGGGCGTCGGGAAAAACCTCTGGGATCATTCCTCGCTGAGCCTCGCGGCGCGTCTTACACCAAACGCGGAGCAAGACGCGAAATCGGCGCACACCACCATGCACCAGTTGGGCATCCGCTGGTCTTCGGGCATCGACCCCGCACAACCTTCCGACATCTTCCTGAATATCGGCGCCGATCCGGGCAGTGGTTTTGCCCGTGCCGTTTTCTGGATCAACAAGCCATCTTCAAACGGGTTTCTCACATTGCGCGACACCGATCCGGAAACACCGCCCTACGTGGATTTCCGCCTGCTTTCCGATACGCGCGACATCGGGCGGCTCAAGGCGGCGCTCGCTTTCGTCCAGCGGATATTCGCACATCCCGCGTTGGCCGCGTATGGCCTGCGCCTTGCCCTGTCGCGGTTCGCGGAATTGACCGATGGTCCTTTCCTGGCGGACGCGCTGCGAGACGAAGCCGCGTTCGAGCGCTATCTGCGCGAAAACGTCGGCGGCGTCTGGCACGCCAGCGGCACGGCGAAGATCGGACGCGCCGACGATCCGCTGGCGGTGGCCGATCCAGCGGGGCGGGTCTACGGCGTCGAGGGGCTGCGCGTGGCGGACGCTTCGGTCTTCCCCTCTGTACCGGCGGCGAACACCAACGTGCCGGTGCTGATGGTCGCGGAAAAACTCTCCGACGCCATCCTGGCGGGAGCTGGGCAATGAGCGATTTTTCCCTGCCCCGCCGCGCCAGTTTGAAACGCGCCGGTTTGAAAAATTGAAAAAGGAATTTTCCATGTCTTCCCTTTCCACGCAAAAGCGCGAAAGCGACCTGTTCGCCAGTGGAAGCTGGCCTTCCGTCGCGCTCATTCTGCTCTTCGCCGTCGTCATTGCCGCCTGTCACGGCAAGACCATGCTGCTGGTGGGCGATTTTGCCCAGAGTTTCAATGTCGATCCCGCGCGGGGAAGCTGGATCGTTTCCGCCGTCGCCCTGATTGCCGCCGTCGCCTCGCCCGTCGTGACCTGGATCGTGTCGGTGACGGGCGAACGGCGCGCCATCATCGCTGGATTGCTGGTCGCCAGCGGTTGCGGTTACCTGGGCGGACAGGCGACGGGCTTTGCGGAATTTCTCTTCCTGCGCGTACTGGAGGGCGCGGGCTACATCACCGTCGTACTGGCAGCGCTGGCCCTGCTGATCCATACCACCGACGGTCCCAGGCGCGTTCGCGCCCTGGCCTTCTGGTCGGTAGCCTCGCCCTTGGGCGGCGCGATTTCCCTCTTTGCCGTCTCGCCTTTTGTCGGCGGCGAATGGCGTCTGGTATTCAGCGGTCACGCCGTGATCCTGCTCTTCCTGCTCTTCGCCGTACCCTTGCTGCCGGCGGCCAACTTGGCCCGCAAAGGGGAGAAAAAGCCATTCCGGCGGATATTCGACATCTATCGCCATCCCCGGATCATCCGGCTGGCGGCGGCGGTCGGGATACCGCTCACGGTGGGACTTGGCCTTGCGACCGTCGTGCCGCATTACTTCATCGAGCAATTGGGCGTCGCGCCAGCGACGCTGGGATTCGTCTCGACGCTCGGCATTCTGTCCAGCGTGCTCGCGGGCGCACTGGCTGGGTATCTCCTGACCTGGCGGGTGGGGCCGATCGCCGTGGTGTCGGGTGCCGTGATAGGACTCGTGTTGGAGATTCTCGTCTTCACACCCGGCGTGACAGCAGGTGTCGCCATTGCGGCCAAGATCACGCAAGGCTTCTTCGGCTCGTTCGTCATGGCCTGGGTGTTTACCAACATTCCGAAAATGTCGCCCAACGGCGACCTCATGGGGGCTGGCAGCATCGCGGAACAATTCCTCTACCTTTCGATGTTCCTGGGGCCGGTACTGCTCTTTCCAGTGTACACGCTGGAGACACGCCTGCCGCTCTTCCTGGCTTTCGCGCTGGCACACCTGTTGCCGCTCTTCCTCCTGCCGCTCGGCCTGAAGGAGGCATATGGGGCGTTTTCTCGCAAGACGGCGAAAAGCGCCTGATTTTTCAACGATGACTTCAACAGGAGAAACTTATGACGGATGTGATTTTTGATTATGTGATCATCGGCGGTGGCACGGCAGGCAGCGTGTTGGCCAACCGCCTGTCATCCAGGGCGGAAAATCGCGTGCTGTTGATCGAGGCGGGCATCGACACGACGAAGGCCAATACCCCGCCAGACATCGAGGATGGTCTGCAACCCTATTTGCCGCGCTTCGCGGGGAAACGGTATTTCTGGCCGGATCTGTACATCGGGCGGGCAGAAGCGCATCCCGGCATCGTGCGCGACCAGCAGTTCTACGAGCAGGGGCGCATCCTGGGCGGAGGTTCCAGCGTCAATATGGTGGTCTCGAACCGGGGTGTGCCCACCGATTACGACGATTGGGCCGCGCGGGGCGCGACCGGCTGGAATTGGGAAGGTGTGCTGCCTTATTTCCGGCGGCTGGAATCCGACCCGGAATTTGGCAATCTTCCAGAATTCGCGGCACTGCACGGACTCGACGGCCCCCTACCCATCGTCCGCACCAAGACCTGGACGCCCTTTACCCGTTCCATCACGGAAAGCCTGGACGCGCAGGGTTTCAAGAACATCCGGGATCAAAACGGCGTTTTCACCGACGGTTATTTCCCGCCAACCTTCACCGTGCGCGGCCGCCAGCGGGTTTCTTCCGCCATCGCCTACCTGGACGACAAGACACGCCTGCGTCCCAATCTGCAAATCTGGACGGAAACGGAAAGCGTGGGACTGCTCTTTTCCGGCAGGCGCGTTGCAGGCGTCAAGGTGCGGCGGCATGACACGCAAGGAGAAGTCCGGGGACGGGAAATCATCCTGGCGGCAGGGGCGCTGCAAACACCCGCCATCCTGTTGCGCGCCGGAATCGGCCCGGCGGCGGAGCTTCAGGCGTTGGGCATTCCGGTCGTGCAGAACAGCCCCGGCGTCGGGAAAAATCTCTGGGATCATGCCTCGCTGGGCGCTGTCGCTCCCCTGACGCCCGCCGCCGCTGCCGATACACAGGTGGATTACAACGTGATGCACCAGCTTGGCATCCGCCTTTCCTCCAGTGTCGATCCGGCGGTGATTTCGGATATTTTCCTGCACCTGGGCGCGAACCCCGAAACGCAAACCGCCAATTCGGTGTTCTGGGTCAACAAACCCGATTCCAGTGGCTACGTAACCCTGCGGGACGCCTCGCCGGATACGCCGCCCAAGGTGGATTTTCGTCTGCTCTCCGATGCGCGCGATCTGGAGCGCCTGAAATATGCCGTGCGTTTTCTTGCCAGGATACTGGCGCATCCCCGGCTTGCCCGTTATGGACTGTCGTTTTCGCTCTCGCGTTTCGCCACGCCGGAATTCGGCGGGCCGCTTCTTTCCGACATTCTGGCGGACGAAGCGCAGTTGGAAAACTACATCCGCACGCGGGTTGGCGGCGTCTGGCACGCGAGCGGTACGGCGCGCATCGGCCAGCCGGGCGATGCCGGCGCGGTGGTCGATCCTTCTGGAAGCGTCTATGGCGTCGAGGGGCTGCGCGTGGCGGACGCTTCCATCTTTCCCACGATTCCGGCGGCCAATACCAACCTGCCGGTGGTCATGGCGGCGGAAAAAATCTCCGACGCCATCCTCACGAAAATCTGAAGGAGTGCTCAAGGTGAGCGAATACACGCTTCATATCGGCGGCGAAGCCATCGCGGCAAAAACGACCTTCCCCGTCGTCAATCCGGCAACAGGTGCTGTTTTCGCCCACGCGCCGCTGGCGGACGCAAAGGCGATCGAAGCCGCCGTGGCAGCGGCGGAACGCGCCTTTTCCACGACCACCTGGCGCGACGATGAAGCCGCGCGGCGCGCATCCCTGCAAGCCGCCGCCGAACGGCTGGAAGGCGCGCAGGAAACCATCGCCCGCCTGATTACCCAGGAACAGGGACGACCGATTCGATACACCCGCGCCGAAGTCGCGGGCGCAGCAGCGATCCTGCGTCAGCACGCGGCCTTGCCCTTGCCCGAAGCGCCTCCGCTGGAGGCCTTGCCAGGAAACACGGCGGCTCAGGTGCGGCTGGAACGGCGTCCGCTGGGCGTCGTTGCCGCCATCACACCCTGGAACGTGCCGATCATCCTGCTGGTGGTCAAACTCGCGCCCGCGCTGCTGGCTGGCAATACAGTAGTAGCCAAACCTTCCGAATACACGCCCTTGTCCACGCTCAAGCTCGCCGAGGTCATCGGCCCCGCTTTTCCAGCGGGTGTGTTCAATGTTGTGAGCGGCGCGGGTGAGGTGGGAAAGGCGCTGGCCTCGCATCCCGCCGTGCGGAAAATTGCCTTTACCGGCAGCGTGGCGACCGGGCGCGCGCTTTTCAAGAATGCCGCCGACGATTTCAAGCGCCTGACCCTGGAACTGGGCGGTAACGATCCGGCGCTGATACTGGAGGACGCCGATCCGGAAGCGGTCGCGGAAAAGATTTTCTGGGGCGCGTTCTGGAACAGCGGTCAGATTTGCTTTGCCATCAAACGCCTGTATGTTCCCGCCGCCCTGCACGACAACCTGCTGGCAGCACTTCTGGCACGCGCGAAAAAGACGGTTGTTGGCGATGGGTTGGAGGAAGCGACGGAACTGGGGCCGTTGACCACGGCGGCGCAGCGCGAACGGGTCAAGTCCCTGGTGGCGGACGCGAAAAAACGGGGCGGCGTCATTCATGCCGGGGGCAGCGTGCCGGAATCCGGTTTCTTTTATCCGCCCACTCTGGTGACGGGCCTGGGACGCGGCGCACCGCTGGTGGATGAGGAACAGTTCGGCCCGGTGCTGCCACTGATTGCCTATACGGACGCAGAGGCTGCTCTGGCGGAAATCAACGCCAATCCCTATGGCCTGGGCGCTTCGGTGTGGACAGCGGATATCGAGCGCGGGCTTCGGTTCGCGCGGCGCTTCGAGTCAGGCTTGAGCTGGGTCAACACGCACCAGAGCCTGCATCCCGCCGCGCCGAAAGGCGGCTGGAAATGGAGCGGACTGGGTTACGAAGGCGGCAGCGAGGGGCTGGAAGCCTACCGTCAGTTGCAGGTCGTGTACGTCGCGCGGTAAACAGAAGGAGCACATCATGAAAAAAGGTAGCTGGCCTTCCATCGCCCTGATTCTGGCGTTCGCGGTACTGATTGCCATGTGTCATGGCAAATCCATGATTCTGGTGGGCGATTTCAGCGAGACCTTCGCCGTGACGCCCGCCCGCGCAAGCTGGATTGTCTCCGCCGTAGCGCTGATTGCGGCACTGGCCTCGCCCGTGGTGACCTGGCTCATCTCCCTGGTTGGCGAACGGCGCGCCATCATATTCGGCCTGGCGGTAGCGGGCAGCATGAGCCTTCTGGGAAGCAAGACTTCGTATTTCCCCCTGTTTCTCACCCTGCGCGTCCTGGAAGGCGCTGGCTACATCAGCGTAGTGCTGGCCTGCCTCGCGCTTCTCATCCATACCACGGAAGGCGTGCGCCGGGTGCGGGCGCTGGCCTTCTGGTCGGTCGCTTCCCCGTTGGGCGGCGCAATCGCGATCTTCCTTGTTTCGCCCTTCGTCGGCGGCGCGGGCGGCGGCTGGCGGACGGTGTTCACCGGACATGCCGTCATTCTGTTTTTACTTTTACTCCTGACCCCGATCCTGCCCGCCCACAACCTGACCCGGCAAAACGAGCGCAAGACCTTCGCGCAGGTGTTCCAGATTTACCGCAATCCCTCGATCATCCGCCTGGCCGCCGCCGTTGGCGCGCCGCTGACCGTTGCCCTGGGACTGGTGACGGTGGTGCCGCATTATTTCCTGAACGTCTTTCAGGTACGTCCCGAAACGGTTGGCCTGATTTCCACGCTGGGCATTCTGTCGAGCGTGCTGGCGGGCGGTGTGGCCGGTTACGTGGTGACTTCGCGCTGGGGAAGTGTTGCCGTCGTGCTCGGGGCGCTCGCTGGCGTGGGGCTGGAAATTCTCTTCTTCGTCCCCGGCATCGGGGTAAGTACCGGCATCACCGCCAAAATCCTGCAAGGCTTTTTCGGCAGTTTCGTCTCCGCCTGGGTGTTCACCAACATTCCCAGGATGGCGCCCAAGGGCGATGTGCTGGGCGCGGGCGGCATCGCGGAACAATTCCTCTACCTTTCCATGTTCCTGGGGCCGCTCGTGCTTTTCCCGCTCTACACACTGGAAAGCCGCCTGCCGTTTTTCATCGTGCTGGCGGTCGGCAATCTGCTGCCCCTTTTCCTTTTGCCACTGAACGTCCGACACAAGAAAGGGACGGAAAAACCTGGAGCCGCCTTGACGACACTGCGCGCGGACGAGGCGTAATCGGACGATACGACAAGGGTGAAGCCCGAAGCACAGCGGCAGCGGGGATCATAGACAAGCGGCTTCAGGCGAGGCGCAAGACTTTGCTCCTGTGATTCGACCTCAACTATTCCAACCGCCCGGTGTGGACCCGCATGCCGGGTGGTGTGGGAGGGCCGGCCCCTATCCCGATCGCGGCGGAGGCGGAGGTGTTGGGAAGACAACAGATTGTCTGCATTCCAGACAGGAGCATGTGCGGGGAAGATTTTGCGCAACGCTCGATTCATTGAAAATCAATCGGTTGCGCAATCTTTTGGCCTGGGCATGAATCTTGATAGATGCCATGCAGCCATTTGCGGGATGCCGTCGAAAATGGAGGAAACAAGCGCGAAATTTCATCATGACGAAATATTGGCTGGTTATTCTCTCTTCCACTTTGCGACACCCCTTTGCAAATTCTTCTGCTGAGAGTCTCCTCAGTTTACGCCCGGTTTTCCCGGGCGTTTTTTTGGGTGCGCCCAGCATGGGCGCTTTCCTGCGGGTGTAAGTAGATCACGACGAATGAAGTGAAGCGCAACTGCTTTGCGCGGCAGGTATTCTGACCACAGAGTACAGACGACAAAGGCCGCGCCAGCGGCCGCTCTGTCCTCTGTCTTCAGTCCTCTGTCATTCGGTGGCATAAAACGTCCAGAGCATCTTCGCGGACAAAATCAGGAGCACGGCGGCGAAGATCTGGCGCAGGCGCGCGACGGGCAGGCGGTGGGTGAGGCGCGCGCCGAGAGGCGCGGTGAGCACGCTGGTCAGGACGAGCAG
>JAITEO010000028.1 GCA_031281985.1 Zoogloeaceae bacterium
CAGTTGATCCTGGAAGCCGAAGCCAAATTCGGCCAGCGTATCCAAAAACAGGCTTTTGCCGAAGCGGCGCGGGCGGGAGAGGAAGTAGGCTTTCCCTTCTTTCACCATGCGCAGTGCGAAGGCGGTCTTGTCCACGTAATAGCAGTCGTCTTCGCGGATTTCGCGGAAGGTCTGGATGCCGATGGGAAGTTTCTTGCGGGTCATGGCGCGTGCTCTTGACAAATCATGCGCGAGATTATAGCGCGGCATGCCTTGCCCTGAATGAGGGCGACGCATGCGCGTCCACCCCTACGCTCCGCACGGACAAGCAGTAGTGGGTTTTCATTGCCTTTACCCCAAAAAAGGGCAAGCTCCGCTTGCCCTTTTTTGCTGACGGACCCGGCACAAGGCCGAAGGCCGCAGGACAGCCGAAGGCTGGTCTGGCGAAGCCAGACGCGGCTTCGCCGCGCAAAAAGTGGTTTTTCTTCACTTTTTGACGATTTTTTGTAACTGCGCGCGCAGCGCGGCGTTGCCGCCGGCGATTTGGGGCAGGGAGGCTTCGCGTTCCGTGGCTTTTTCTTTTGCGGCGATGCTTGCCGCCGCCTGCGCGAAGGCGGCTTCGATGGAGCGGGTCTGGGGCAGCGCCTCGGCGAAATAGGCGCGGCCAAATTCGGTGAGTTCATCTTCGTCGCTACAGCCAAAGGAAGTTCGATCCGCGGCGGCGGAAGTGATGACCAGCGTGTTCTCATCCTGCAAGGCGGGGATGAAGCCGCCCGAATAACAGGCGGAAATGACCACCACGCGCCGTTCTATGCCCGCCTCGTCGAGCGCCTGGCGCAGCATCTGCGGGGTGATGTCGGTGAAGGCAAATGGCCAGAAGGCAAGCGACAGGCGAAAATCCTGCGTGCCGTGCGAGGTGAGAAAAAGAAACAGCACGTCCTCCGCACCGTTCATCTGTTCGCCCATGCGCCGCATGGCCTGCCGCAGCGATTCCATGTTGGCCATCGGCTGGCTTTGCGCCGTGCTCGCATGATTGACCAGGATCAGGGAATGCCCCTGGGTGGCGAAAAGCTCCGCCATGGTCGCTTCGGCAAAACGCGCCTCGCGCAAGAAGACCTCCTGATCCTCGCCGCCCAAGCCCAAAAAGAAGAGTTCCGGCCTGCCCTTCACCCCCGCCCGCACCCGCGCCAGACTTTCCGCCAACAGGCGCGACTGGCCGTAAAGTACCTGCTCGTTGATTTCTACATAATGCGCTTCGGCATAGGACGGCGTTTCCAGCTCCGGCGGCGCGTACCACGACCTGGCCGCGTGGTAGTACGCCAGCGCTACGCTCATGCCGACGAACACGAAGGCGGACAACAGCATGACGCGATACAACGAACGCGCCCTCTTCCCCACGCAGTGGAACTGGAACGCGCAGGCGACGATCGCCCAGAAGATGACCAACCAGAGGGACAACGCCTGGATGCGATAAGGGGATATTCCGGATTTTGCCTCGGTCAGTCCCAGGAGGCTCAACAATTCGGCAATCCCGGCGCTCTGGTTCCCCGTATAAATCCAGGGCAGACAAAAAACCAGCAGGCAAAACGCGAACGAGCGCATCGCATGGACGGTCATGCCACCCAGAACACGCGCCACGCAGGTTTGAAAGGACAGATAGGCAACGGCCAGAAACAACATGCGCAACCCCACCCACTCGCTGCGCCCAAGCCCATACTGCATCATTTGCGCGCTCAAGGTGAAGAGACCGAACAACGCAAGCCCCAGCAGGAAGCTGTCCTTATGGGTAGCCGGTATCGAGGCGTCGGCGTCCGGCGCGCGAAAACAGAGCATGCGCCACGTCTGCCGTATGTCGAACCTCGCCTGCCGCCATTCCTGTTGCCACTCCTGCCGCAAGCCCGCGGAAACCGGCGTCGACTTCGCGCCCTGTCCTTCGCCCCCGGATTCTCGTTCCCCCTCCCCTGCTTCCGGGTTTCCTTCTTTTTGCATCCCGGCCTGCAATGCGTTCAGAAACGCCTGCCGCGCGGCATCATCGGCAAAGGCGCCGTCGGGAACCGGCATGACAACAGGAACTTTCGTCATGACAATCGCCAGCCAACCGCGTTGCGGCAGCGCCGCGCGCACTTCCCGCCAGGGATAGCGAACTTCGCTGATTGCAGAGCGCAAACAGAGTCCGGCATCCTCCAGAATCAGGGTGGAGCGTCGAAGATGCGCCACGTTCCTCTTGAATAATACGTAGCGATAAAAAACCTGTGCAAGAACACTCAGGAACGCGGTCAGGCCGATGATCAGCAGGGTCTTCAAATCCAGAAAAAAGGCCAGCAGCAGGATCAGCGCAAAAAGCGCCCAGGAAACCGCCTGATGTCGCCAGCCCTGTTGCGCTTTCGCCAAACGCGCGGCCAGTTGCTGCGCCGACAGCATCAATCCGGCATCGACTTCGTATTCGAGTCTGTGCTCCATGGACGCGCCGCCTCCGTTTCAGGCAAAGCGCGGTAGTTTCGCCAGGGAGCGTTCCACCGCTTCCGCCGGATAGTCGAAATCCTCCAGGCTGCCCGCGAAGTAGCGCTCGAAGGAACTCATGTCGAAATGTCCGTGGCCGGTCAGGTTGAAGAGGATGACCTTGGGTTCGCCCGTGCGTTTGCA
>JAITEO010000042.1 GCA_031281985.1 Zoogloeaceae bacterium
CGCGCAAATGCCCGGATGCTCGCATGGGCGCGCGTGCTAGAATGCGCGGATTCCATTTTCCAAGAATCGCCGACATGCTCAGACAAAGAACCTTGAAGACCCCGGTGCGCGCCTCTGGCGTCGGGTTGCATGGCGGCCTCAAGGTGAACCTTGCCCTGTGCCCGGCGCCGCCGGATGCGGGCATCGTCTTTTGCCGCACGGACCTGCCGGGCGCGGTGGAATTGCCCGCCTCCGCGCAACTGGTCGGCGATACCCGCATGTGTTCCTGTCTGGAGCGGGAATATCCCGGTCTGGGCATGGTGAAGGTGGGCACCATCGAGCATCTGATGTCGGCGCTCTCCGGCCTGGGCGTCGATAATGTCCGCGTCGAGCTGGACGCGCCGGAACTGCCGGTTTTCGATGGCTCCGCCGCGCCGTTTGCCTTTCTCATCCAGTCTGCCGGCATCGAGGAGCAGAGTGCGCCCAAGCGTTTCATCCGCGTGAAGAAAAGCGTGGAAATCGAGGATGGCGACAAATGGGCGCGCTTCGACCCCTACGAGGGGTTTCGCCTGGATTTTTCCATTACCTTCCAGCATCCCGCCATCGAGCGCTCGGCGCAGCGCTCGGTATTCGATTTTGCCGAACATTCCTGGCTCAGGGAAGTCGCGCGCGCGCGCACCTTCGGCTTCATGCAGGATGTCGAATGGCTGCGGGAAAACGGACTGGCGCTGGGCGGCGGACTGGACAACGCCATCGTGCTGGATGAATTCCGCATCCTGAACGACGACGGCCTGCGCTATGCCGACGAGTTCGTCAAGCACAAGATACTCGATGCCATTGGCGACCTGTATCTGCTGGGGCATCCGCTCCTGGCGGCATTTACCGCCCACAAATCCGGCCACGATCTGAACAACCGCCTGGCGCGCGCCCTCCTGAACCGGCGCGACGCCTGGGAACTCGCCACCTTTCCCACGGCGGAGGACACGCCCGAACGCCTTTCCCGCTGGCTGGCGCAAGTCGAGCCGCAACCGCAGATTGCCTAGGAGCGGCCAATGCTGCTGCTCTTGCGTATCCTGATCCCGCTGACGGCCATCGCCATCCTTGCGGGCTTCATTGCCTACGCGCGCACCAGGGAACGCCGCTACCTCACGTTCGCCCTGCGCCTCCTGCAAATCGCCCTGGGCCTCACCCTCATAATCTTCGCCCTGCTGTTTCTGGAACGGCTCGTCTTTGTGCCAACGTAGTGGGAAGCATCAAAAAGTAAAACCGCCTTTTGACGCACACTTATCATGAAGAGACTGACAGACCGGCAATTGCGCAAACTCCTGGACGACCTAGAGTCCGATCGCGTGGAAAGAAAGGAATCTTTCAAGGGGGATGTGCCGAAAAAAGCGCGTCAGGCGGTCTGCGCCTTTGCCAATGATTTGCCGGGACACAACCAGCCCGGTATCTTGTTCATTGGCGCCAGGGACGACGGCGAACCAAGCGGCCTGGACATCACCGAACCGCTTTTATTGTCGCTCTCGGACATGAAGACCGATGGCAATATCTTGCCCTTGCCCGTGCTTTTTGTGGAAAAGCGCGTTCTGAAAGGCGCGGAAATGGCCGTCGTCACGGTCATGCCTTCCGATCTGCCGCCGGTCAAGTACGATGGGCGCATCTGGATTCGCACCGGGCCGCGCCGCGCCCTGGCCAATGAACAGGAGGAACGTCGTCTCAATGAAAAACGGCGTCACAAGAATTTGCCCTTCGATACCTACCCTGTGCCGACGGCAAAATTGAGTGACCTCGTGCGCGTGATATTCGAAAACGAATACCTTCCCAGGGCTTTCGCCGAAGATGTCCTCGAGGCCAATAACCGCACCTATGAAGAACGCCTGGCATCTTGCCGCATGATCGCCTCGCCGGACAAAATCACACCAACCATCCTCGGGTTGCTGGTCATCGGGAAAAATCCGCAGGATTTCCTGCCCGGCGCCTATATCCAGTTCTTGCGTATCCAGGGAAAGGAACTGGCCGACCCCGTCATCGACGAGGAGAGGATTGGCGGCGGCATCGTCGAAGTGCTTCGGCGCGCGGAAGAAAAAATGAAGGCGCACAACTACAGGGCCATCGACATCGAGTCCGCGCCTACGCATACGATAGAGACGCCGTATCCTCAGGTCGCGCTCCAGCAGATTCTGTACAATGCCGTGCTGCATCGCACCTATGAGCACACCAACGCGCCAGTCCGCATCTACTGGTTCGATGACCGGATTGAAATCCACAGCCCCGGCGGGCCGTATGGCAATGTGACCGAGGAAAACTTCGGCAACCCCGGCATCACCGATTATCGCAATCCCGGTCTTGCGGATGTGCTGAAGGTGTTTGGCTTCATCCAGGGCTTTGGACGTGGAATCGCCGTTGCGCGACGCGCCATGGAAACCAATGGCAACCCGCCAGCGGAATTCGAGACCAGCGCAAGCGCGGTCGTTTGCATCCTGCGGAGAAAATCATGAGTGTTCCCGTGCTGACCTTTTTCAACAACAAGGGCGGTGTCGGCAAAACATCCCTGATCTATCATCTGGCCTGGATGTTCGCCGACCTGGGAAAACAGGTGATCGTCGCCGATCTCGATTCGCAGGCCAACCTGACTGCGGCGTTTCTCGACGATGACAGTATCGAAAAAATCTGGGACACACAGAATACAAATGCCACCATTTACCAGTGCGTGAAACCATTGATGGAAGTAAATGACATCGTGCCGCCAGCCTTGCAAAAGATTACCGAGCATCTGTATCTGCTGCCCGGTGATGTGGCCCTCTCCAGTTATGAAGACATTCTATCGACGCAATGGCCTGATAGCATGGGAGACAATAATCTGTACCGTCCCATGCGCATCCTGACCTCTTTCTGGCAAGTCGCGCAAATGGCGGCGGAGCAGGTCAAGGCGGATATGATTCTTGTCGACATTGGTTCCAACCTCGGCGCAATCAACCGTGCCGTATTGTTGACAACGGATTATGTCGCCATCCCGCTCGACGCCGATCTTTTTTCCCTGAAAGGTCTCAGCAATCTGGGTCCCGTATTGAAAAGCTGGAAAGAACCTTGGGCCAAACGTCTCGATAACTGGAAAAACAACCCGGAGAGCCGGAAGTATCCGGATTTCAAATTGCCGCCCGGGAAAATGGAGCCTATCGGTTATTTATGGCAGTATTATGGAATCCGGCTGGATCGTCCTATCAAAGCATACGATAAATGGGTGAAGAGAATTCCTGCGGTCTATCGTGAAGCCATGCTTGGGAAAAAGGTGGCTCATAATGTGAAAAACGATCCGTATTGTCTGGCAACAATCAAGCATTACCGCAGCCTGATTCCCATGGGACAAGAGCACAGAAAACCCATTTTCCATCTAACCCCTGCGGATGGTGCCATAGGGAGCTATATCAACTCCGTCCAGAGCGCACGAAAAGATTTTGACCAATTGGCCCGAAAAATAGCCCAGAAAATGAGGATTCCACTATGAACAATGCCTCATCGGGTCATGGATCGGCGCACGATTCTTGAGGGCATGCACAGCAAATGCAAAAGGTTGCGGAAATGTCGTCAGGGATGAATCCCGTGGATGTTCGGGGCAACGCTGTTGTCACCTTCCCCAACAGCCCCTTTCGTCTTCACCAGCCCTTTCCTCCCGCCGGCGACCAGCCGGAAGCCATCGACAAGCTGGTGGAAGGCTTGGAAGACGGCCTTTCCTTTCAGACCCTTCTGGGCGTCACCGGATCAGGCAA
>JAITEO010000086.1 GCA_031281985.1 Zoogloeaceae bacterium
TCCGCTTACCGCGCCGCCTCCGGCTTCGACGGCCCCTGTTTTCCCATCGCCGCCATTTCCGGCGAAGGCTGCCGGGAAATTACCTACAGGCTCATGGAAACGCTGGAAAACCTGTCGACGGCAGAAGATGCCGCCATTCCGGAGGAATGAGATGTTCCGGAAGATTTTCCCTGCGCTCGCGTTCATGCTCTTCGCGCCGTTCGTCCTGGCGGGCGCTTGTCCAGATACGGAAGAAAATTTCAGGGCGCACAAGGAAGAATGCGCGCGGGCAGAACAAACCTTCGACGACCAGGAATCCTGCGCGCGATTGCGCTTCGAGGCCGCCGACCAGGCGTTTTTTTGCGCGTATCGGCAGTACCTCCAGGCGCTTTCTCCGGACGCAAAAGCAAAAAAGACCGGCGCGCAGGCCATGCTGCACGATTGGCTGCGCTTTCGCGACCGTGCCTGCAAACTGGTCGCGCATGTGCCGGAAGGAGAAGAGGCAGAAGGGATTTATGCGATCAAGGCCTATTACGGCTGCCTGACCGCGCTTACGGACGATCAGCGGCGCTTTCTGGAAGACTGGCTGCTGCCGGGTCGGCGCTGATGTTGTAGACTTCGCGCATGTCGACGCTCCTGCAAACCGCCCGCCGCCTGGTCATCAAGATCGGCTCCGCCCTGATTACCAATAACGGGGTCGGCGTGGCCGCGGAGGCCATTGGCGATTGGGCGCGGCAGATTGCCGAACTCCGGCGGCAGGGACGACAGGCGCTCATCGTCTCTTCCGGGGCGATTGCCTGCGGGATGTTGCGGCTGGGACTGGAAAAACGTCCGCGCACGATCCATGAATTGCAGGCATGCGCCGCCGTGGGACAGGTCGTCCTCGCCCAGATTTATCAGGAAGCCTTTATCCGGCACGCGTTGCACACGGCGCAAATCCTGCTCACCCATGACGATCTTTCGGACAGGAAGCGTTACCTGAACGCCCGTTCCACCCTCAACACCCTGCTGGAACTGGGCGTTACGCCCATCATCAACGAAAACGACACGGTGGTGACCGACGAAATCAAGTTCGGCGACAACGACACCCTGGGCGCGCTGGTGGCCAACGCCGTGGAAGCCGACGCGCTCGTCATCCTCACCGACCAGAGCGGCCTCTACACCGCCGATCCGCGCAAGAACCGGGACGCGACCCTGATCCGCGAGGCGACGGCGGGCGACCCGGAACTGGAGCGGATGGCGGGCGGCGCGGGCAGCCTCGTCGGCACGGGCGGCATGATCACCAAGGTGCTGGCCGCGAAGCGGGCGGCAAAAAGCGGCGCGCATACCGTCATTGCCGCGGGACGCGAGCCGGAGGTCATCTTGCGTCTGGCGGCGGGCGAGGCCGTCGGCACCTTGTTGATTTCCGGGACGGAACCGCTTGCCGCCAAGAAGCAATGGCTCGCCGACCACTTGCAAACCGCCGGAGAACTGTATATCGACGCGGGCGCGGTCAAGGCGCTGGCAAACGGCAAGAGCCTGTTGCCGGTGGGCGTCATTTCGCAGATCGGCGAATTCGAGCGCGGCGCGGCCGTCGGCTGCATCGCCCCCGACGGCCGGGAAATCGCGCGCGGCCTCATCAACTACAGCAGCTCCGAAACCCGCCGCATCCTCCGCCATTCCTCACAGGAAATCGAGACGCTCCTGGGCTACGTGAACGAAGCAAGCCTGATCCACCGGGATAACCTGGTATTGCTCTGATCAGAGGACGGAGGACAGAGCGCTCGCTGTGCTCGCTTTGTGGTCTGTGGTCTGTATTCTGTAGTCCGTGGGCGCGTGGCAGCACAGACTACAGAGGCGCGCAGCGCCGCTCTGTCTTCTGTCCTCCGTCCTCAGTCCTCTGATCATATAATCGCCTCCCTGTTCATTCTTATCGCCGCGAGGCCATCATGTCCTTTTCTTCTCCTGTCTTTGAAACCGCCATCCGCAGTCTGCCTCTGGTATCGAGGGGCAAGGTGCGGGACATCTATGCGGTTGGCGCGGATAAACTCCTGATCGTCGCCACCGATCGGCTTTCGGCCTTCGACGTCATCTTGCCCGACCCGATTCCAAAGAAAGGGCAGGTGCTGACGGCGGTTGCGAATTTCTGGTTCGGAAAGCTCGCGCACATCCTTCCCAATCAACTCACCGGCATCGATCCGCAAAGCGTGGTCGCGCCGGAAGAAGCCGCGCAGGTCAGCGGGCGCGCGGTGGTGGCGCGGCGTTTGCAGCCCTTGCCGATCGAGGCGGTGGTGCGCGGGTATCTGATCGGTTCGGGCTGGAAGGATTACCAGCAAACCGGCGCGGTATGCGGCCTGCCGCTGCCCGCCGGACTCCGGCTGGCCGCGCGTCTGCCGGAGCCGCTCTTTACGCCCGCAACCAAGGCGGAGGCTGGCGAGCATGACGAAAACATCTCCTTTTCCGAAGCGCAAAAACTTTGCGCGGCGCGGCTGGCGAATGTCCTGGCAGGCACGGGCAAGCGCGGCGAGGCGATATGCGGCGAGGCGCGCGACGCGGCGCTGGCGCTGTACCGGGAAGCCGCCGCCCACGCCCTGGCGCGCGGCATCCTCATCGCGGACACCAAGTTTGAATTCGGCGTGGATGCCTCGGGAACGCTCCACCTGATCGACGAGGCGCTGACGCCGGATTCTTCCCGCTTCTGGCCTGCCGATAGTTACCGCGAGGGCGAGAATCCCGCGAGCTTCGACAAGCAGTTCGTGCGCGACTATCTGGAAACCCTGGACTGGAACAAGAAAGCGCCCGGCCCCCGCCTGCCCGCCGAAGTCATCCGCCGCACCAGCGAGAAATACGTGGAAGCCTGCGAACGCCTGACCGGAGAAAAGCTGCCAGCATGAACCCCCTGTTACGCGCGGAACCCCTTCCCGCTTTCGATTGCATCCTGCCGGAACACGTTGCGCCTGCCATCACCCGTTTGCTTGCCGATGGGCGGGCGCTGATCCAGCGCCTGACCGCGCCGGAGACGCCCGCGAACTGGGAGGATTTCGCCGCGCCATTGCACGTGGGACTGGAGCGGCTCGCCTGGGCCTGGGGCGTGGTCGGGCATCTGCATTCCGTTCTGGATGTTCCGGCCTGGCGCGACGCCTACAACGCCCAGTTGCCGGAGGTTTCCCGCTTCTACAGCGAGATGGGGCAGAATCTGGCGCTGTTCGAAAAGTACAGGGCGCTGCGCGACAGCACCGGATTCGAGCGGCTCGATTGCGCGCGGCGGCGCATCGTGGAAAACGAAATCCGCGATTTTCGTCTCTCCGGCGCGGAACTGGCGGATGCCGACAAGCCGCGCTTTGCCGCCATCATGGAAGAGCTATCGACGCTTGCCGCAAAATTCTCGGAAAACCTGCTGGACGCGACCAACGCCTTCAGCGAGGTGATCACGCAAGAAGAGGACGTGCGGGGCTTGCCGCCGGAAGTGCTGTGCGCCGCGCGCGAGGCGGCGCAATCCGATGGACTCGAGGGCTGGAAATTCACCTTGCGCGCGCCTTCCTATCTGCCGGTGATGCAATATGCCGACAACCGCGACCTGCGCCATCGCCTCTATCGCGCCCACGCCACGCGCGCCGCGGAATTTTTTGATGCGGGCGGCAAGCCGGAATGGGACAACGCCCCACTGATGACGCGCATGCTGGAACTGCGGGCGGAGGAAGCGGCATTGCTGGGGTATCGCAATTTCGCGGAAGTCTCGCTTGCGCCCAAGATGGCGGATTCGCCCGCCGAGGTATTGACCTTCCTGCGCGACATGGCCTCCCGCGCCAAACCCTTTGCCGAACGGGACATGCAGGAACTGCAAGCATTTGCCGCCGAAAGACTGGGGCTGGAGCGGCTCGAGGCCTGGGACCTGGCCTATGCCTCGGAAAAGCTCCTGCAGGCGCGCTACGCCTTTTCCGAACAGGAGGTGCGCCCCTAC
>JAITEO010000093.1 GCA_031281985.1 Zoogloeaceae bacterium
ACGGTTTGAAGCCAGGCTTTGCCTGGTTTCAAACCCCAAATCAACCCGGCAAAAAGTGGTTTTTCACTTTTTGACGTTTTCCGTCAACCAATCCCGCACCTTTTCTGCCACCAGCGGCCAATCCTGTTCGTGGGTGACGGCGTGTCCCATGCCGGGGAAGATATGCGCTTTTACGCTGTAGGTGCGCGCCGTGCCCTCTACCAGGAAGGCGGGTACCAGTTCGTCTTTTTCCGCGCCGATGACCAGGAGCGGCGGGCGCAAATCGGCGGTCAAGAGCGGCAGGTCAAAGATGCTCATGTCCCAGAGCGCGCGTTGGGATTCCAGTTGCAGGCATTTGCCGAAGCGTTCGAGGGTGGTGTGCTGCACCGGCTGGGCGAACAGCGCCTCGCGCACGGTTTTCAGCCGGACGTCACTGCCGCGCAGGATGTCGTTGAGTTCCATGAGCAGGCCGGGTTTTCTGGCCAGCAGGTTGAACTGCGAGAGCAGCAGACCCTGCGGCGGCACGGCGCACAACAGGGCTGCCGCCGGAGCGCGATGGCGTTCCAGGTATTTCTGGATGACGAAGCCGCCCATGGAATGCCCAATCAGGGCGGGCAGATGCGAGTGCCGTTCCTGCAACCAGGCCACGGCGAGTCTTGCATCCTCGACATAATCGGCAATGGCAAGCGCGTCCAGATTGTCGCCGCCCGCGCTGTTGCCATGCCCGGAGAGGGACAGGGCGTAACTGCAATATCCTTGTTGCGCGAACCAGGGAAGAAAATTGTCCGCCCACATCCAGGCCGCGGCAAACGCGCCGTGGATGAACAGCAGGGGGACGGGATGCGCGCGCACGTTTTCGGGCGGCAGGGCAAACAGCAGTTCGCGTCCGTCCAGGGTATGGTGTTGCAGGGAAATTTCGGGCATGGACATCGTTTCCTGAAAAAAGGGGATCATGAATCGGTGGGCATCGCCGCCAATGCCGCGCGTATGGCGGCAACCCGGGCGGCGTGCAGGCGTTCTGGAATTTGCGTTTTGTCGGCAAGGCTCGCGGCGATGACGCCGCCCTCCACGGCGCAAAACGCCGCCGCCGCCCTTTGCCAGAGTTCGCGCGGCGGCCAGGGCGCGTCTTCCTGTCCCGCCCGTCCGCGCGCGTCGGCCTCGCAGACTTGCAGCAATTCGGCAAAGCGTTCGGGGCGGCGCTTGAGATCGCAGGCTTCCATGAGACGCGCCATCTTTTTCGGCGTGAGCGCCTGGCCGGCGCGGTGGAACTTGCCGTGCTGGCGAATCGCCAGCCGGGCGAATTCGCGGCACGCCACGGGAACCTTGAGGCGTTCGCACAGGGCGGCCAGCGGCGCGTCGCCGCGTTTTTCGTGTCCGTGGTGGCGCGGCAGCAGCTCGGCGGGCGTTTGCGCCTTGCCCAGATCGTGCGTCATGGCGGCAAAGCGCGCGGGCAGCGAAAGCCGCATCCTTGCCGCCATCGCCAGCACCAGCAGGGTATGCGCGCCGGTGTTGCCTTCGGGATGGTAATCGGTGCGTTCCGGCGTCTGGAAGAGGACATCGACTTCCGGCATCAGGCGGGCAAGCGCGCCGCATTCGCGCAGAATCAGCAGCATGCGCTGCGGCGCATCTTCCATCAGGCCGCGGGAAATTTCCTGCCATACCCGTTCCGGCGTCAGGTGATCGATTTCGCCATTTGCCACCATGTGCCGCATCAGTTCCATGGTTTCCGGCGCGGGCGAGAAATCGCCGAAGCGGGCGGCAAAACGGGCAAGCCGCAGCAGGCGCACCGGGTCTTCGACAAAGGCCGCGCCGACATGCCGCAATACCTTGGCCTCCAGATCGGCGCGTCCGTTGAAGGGATCGATCAACACGCCATCCTTGTCCCTCGCCATGGCGTTGATGGTCAGATCGCGGCGCGCCAGGTCTTCTTCCAGCGACACCTCCGGCGCGGCGTAGAAACTGAATCCGTGGTAGCCCCTGCCGTTTTTCTTCTCGGTGCGCGCCAGCGCGTATTCCTCATGCGTTTCGGGATGCAGGAAGACCGGGAAATCCTTGCCGACCGGTTTGAAGCCCTGCGCCAGCAGGATTTCCGGCGTTGCGCCGACCACCACGTAATCCCGGTCCGTCACCGGACGTCCCATGAGTTCATCACGAATTGCGCCGCCCACGGCGTAGATTTGCACGTCCTGCCTCCCTTGACTCGTCATTCCGACAACATGAACATTTCGATGTAACTGTTCTGTTCGCAGACTTTCAGTCCGGAAAGATCGCGGTTTTTCTTGCTGCCGCTCAGGTGGATGACGCAGCGGTTGTCCGTGATGGCGCCAGCGGGCGCGATCAGGGCGGAGGCGCTGCGCAGGGAAGGATATTCCGGCAGCAAGAGGAGCGGCGTATGCACGAAGCGGGATTCGTTATCCACCAGCGTGACGGGAATGGCGTCCAGCGCGACGATTTGCAGGCCAATCTCGATGTGTTCCGGGTTTTCCGAAAGCGCCCAGCGCACGAGGCAGACCAGCCAGCCGGGATTGGCGTCCGGGCGCAAGGCCACCACGTCACCAATCCGCACGTGCCCGATCGTGCCGCTCATGTGCATGAGCGCGTAGCCATCCGGGCTTTCGTTGATGATCATCCACTGGCTGATGTCGACTTCGCCCTCGCTGCCCTTCTTTTGCAACAATTGACAAAAACGCGCCAACCCCGCGCACAGCCGGGCGCGGCGATGATTGGCCTGACGCCGTCGTGGAAAGTGCCGTTTTCCGGGTATGCCCCAGGCGCTTGCCAGCCGCCGCAACGCGCCTTGTCCGGCGGGCGTTTGCGCCAGTTCCGGCAAATGCAGCGATTCGGCGCTCACGCCCGCGCTCAACGCTTCCAGGTCTTTTCTCGCCCGTTCGGCAGCTTTATCCGTCGAAAAATAAAATGCCCGGTAGCCGGGAGGCAGTGGCCGCCGCGCCAGCGCGAACAGCGCGAAATCATGCGCCGGTTCCACCCAGAATATCGCCTCGCCATCTTGCGGCATTTCTGCCGTGAGAGAAATCGTGTCCGCGCACTTGTGCGCGTATTCCGCCACGAACTCCAGTTCATGCGCGTCGCAGGAAGCCGGTTGGGCGGCGGCCAGCAGCAAGGCTTCGCGGTAGGCGGCAAGCGGCGCGGATACGGACGGCGGCAGCCGGAGACAGCGCAGATAGACGCCATGCAGCCGCTGCCAGATGCCGATCTGCACGGGCGCGGCGACCAGATGGCTGACATAGAGGTGCTGATGGAGGCAAAAGGCGATGCGCTCCATGAATTCCCGCGCGGCTTCCGGCTGCTGCAAAAGCAGGCCGTCTTCCAGCAGGAGTTCATGGGTTGCCGCCAGGTTGTCGAGAAACCCCTGCAAAATACCCATCTGATGACGAGAAGTCCGATCCAGCGGAATGCGTATGCCGACAAAACGATGCAAGAAAGGTTTTAAACGCGCACGGAAAGCGGTGAATAACTTCTCCAGCATGGTTTGGCGCATTCCGGCGTTTCCGGTGGGCGCGCGCAGCGAAAACAGGATTTCTTCCAGTTCCGCAATATCCAGCGTCTCCGCTTCCTGCAACAGAGACAGATACTCAAAAATCGCGCGCGTTCTCGCCTTGTCGGTCAAGTCGCCGGTTGCGCGGTTGCGGGGTGGGTCAGCCGTCATGGAAGGTTCCGGATCAAAGTGCGAGGCGCGCGGGAAACCAAGCGCCCAACGCTGCTATTTTACCGGCTTTGTCACCGACTTTGCCCGGATTTTCCTGGGAGCGTCAAAAAGTAAAACCCACTATATGAAAACGTCAAAAAAGTGAAAAAACCACTTTTTGCCGTCCTTGCCCTTGTCCCCCGGCGGGGATTCTGCCAGAATCCGCCATGTTGACGGCATGGTTTTGCCCTGGTATCGGGCGCGTGCCGTTTCTTTGTCATTCATCATTACGAGGAAAATTCAAGATGCGAAAACTCTTTCTTTTGCTGGCGGCCATTGGCCTGTTTGCGCCTGTCGTCAGTCAGGCACGCGATACGGTGTATCACCTGAATTTTCAAAGCGTCGTCGATGAAGCCGTGCGTTCCGGGCGACTGGACGGCACGGTCAAGTTCTATCTGCGCGGCAAGAACCCCAAGGGCAGCATCGTCCAGCGGTTCCCGGAAGCCGTTTCCAACAAGAAGACCAATGCCGCCAACAAATCCGACGAGGAAGCCTGCGCCTGGGCACTGCAATCCGTGCTGATTTCGTTCCAGGAAAACGCCAAAAAGCACGGCGCCAACGCGGTGGTCGATCTGGTGAGTTTTTATAAGCGCAATGAGTACAAGAGCAGCACCCTGTACGAATGCCACGCCGGAGCCTTCGTGTCGGGCGTAGCCATGAAGGGCCGGGCGGCCATCGTCAAATAGCCGCGCCATTCCCATGATCCGCACCCGGTTTGCCGCGCGCGCGTGACAAACCGGGTCTTTCCAGTGCCGCCAAGTATGCCTTTGGCTTGCACGACATTCCTTGCCGCGCGAGAAGTGGGGCTTTGCCGCTTTTTGACGCGCACATTACAGGACGCCCATGTTTTTCAAACTTCTGATGATGTTGGCGTTTTTCGCCGTGACCCTCTATATCGGTTTTCATACCCGGAAGAGCGCGCGGGATGTGGATGGTTTCGTGTTGGGCGGGCGCAAGGTCGGTCCCTGGCTTTCCGCCTTTGCCTATGGCACTTCGTATTTCTCGGCGGTGGTGTTCATCGGCTATGCCGGGCAGTTCGGCTGGAAGTACGGCATGGCGGCGATATGGATAGGGCTGGGCAACGCCTTCATCGGCAGCCTGTTGGCCTGGTATGTGCTGGGGGCGCGCACGCGGGCGATGACGCATCATCTGCGGGCGCAGACCCTGCCGGAATTTTTCGGCGCGCGTTTTTCGAGCCACGGGTTGCGCATCGCCGCGGCGGTGATCATCTTCGTTTTTCTCATTCCCTATACCGCCAGCGTCTATAACGGGTTGTCGCGCCTCTTCGACATGGCCTTCGGCGTTCCCTATGA
>JAITEO010000119.1 GCA_031281985.1 Zoogloeaceae bacterium
CATCCTGGGCGCGGTACTGGGGCTGATTCATGTCATGGAAAACCTCTCCGACCCCTCCAAGCTGGGCGCGGGCATCGCGGTGGCCTTCGTTGCCACCATCTACGGCGTGGGGCTGGCCAATCTGGTGTATCTGCCCATCGCCAACAAACTGAAGGCGCACATTGCCCGCCAGGTCGCCGCCAAGGAAATGCTGCTCGACGGCTTGCTGGGCATCGCGGCGGGAGACAATCCGCGCATCATCGAAGGCCGTCTGCAAGGCTACGTCTACAAGGAAACCCGCTACAAGGACGCCCCCGCCACGCGCGGCGCTTCCCGGCGTCGTTGAGGAGGACACGGAAGATGACGCGCCGCGCCCGCAGGAATCAATCGGAAGAGCACGACAACACCGAACGCTGGCTGGTGTCCTACGCGGATTTCATCACCCTGCTGTTTGCCTTCTTCGTGGTCATGTACGCGCTGTCTTCCGTAAATGAGGGCAAGTACCGGATTCTGTCCGATTCCCTGAACAATGCCTTTCGCAGCATCAGCAACGCGGATGGCGGCCAGTTGCTGATCATCACTCCCGGCGCGCCGCCGCTGCCGGTGCCGGTTGCCCGTCCCGACAAGGGCGCGGACGAAACCAAGCTGCGCCAGCGCGACCGCATGCGCAACATGGCGCAGGAGATCATGCAGGCGTTGGCGCCGCTGGTGCGCGAAGGCAAGGTGCGGGTGCTGGAAACCAGCCGGGGCGTGACCGTGGAAATCAACGACAGCGTGCTGTTCTCGCCCGGCCAGGCGCGCCTGGAGCCGCTCTCGAGTTCCGCGCTGGAAGCCGTGGCGCGCGTTTTGGCAAACAGCGATTTTCCCATCACCATCGAGGGACATACCGACAACATCCCCATCAACACCGCGCAATTTCCCTCCAACTGGGAGCTTTCCGCCGTGCGCGCCACCACCGTGCTGCGCCTTTTCGCCGACAACGGCGTCCTGTCGGAACGCCTGACTGCCATCGGCTACGGCGAACAGCGCCCGGTCGAAGGCAACGACAGCGTGGAAGGCCGCGCCCGCAACCGCCGCGTCACCATCCTGATCGACGCCAAGGAACCCGAACCGCCCGCCGAAGTGCTGACGGAATTGACCGCGACACGGTAGGGATAGCGGCAAAAAGTAAAACCCCACTTTTTGTGCGGCAAAGCCGCATCTGGCTTCGCCAGACCAGCCTTCGGCTGTCCTGCGGCCTTCGGCCTTGTGCCGGGTTAGTCAGCAAAACAGGGCAGGCGAAGCCTGCCCATTTTTGGAGTAAAGGCAAGGAAACCCACTACTCATCTGCACGATTCGTAGGGGCGCACTGCGTGCGCCCGTTGGTCAGTCGCGCGGCGATGATTCGGAAAATGGAATAAACGGAGAAATAGGTCACGGCCTTTCTGTACAACACGAGGTGCTTTCATGCGTCGATTCATGCAAATCAGGTTGGCTTCCGTGAGCGCATTGGTTCTTTTGCTTCTTGCTTCTTGTGGAGAATCGAAATTTTCCAACTGTGTCACAGTCGAAGAGGAAAGCGACTATACCGGAACATGGCTGCAACATGACAAGGGGAATAGAGCCACTCTGGAAACTCCAGAATGCGAGAAAAAGGATTTTGAAATCGATAACGGAGATGGCCCCAAACACGGCAAGGTACGATGGGCCGTTTGTCTGAACGGCCCGGACTGCGACGAGGCAGGGAATTTCTAACATAGCGCGGGCGCAAGCAAAAGCGGAGAATGCCATGTCAATACCCCCCCCCCAAACGAAGCGCCGCCAAACTCCCTTTGCAGGGTGCAAGCCCTCCCCTGACAAGGGGAGGGTTGGGGAGGAGTTTGCGGCAGTGGAACAAGAACCAGGGTTTGACGCAACCCGAAGCGCCACAACCCCCCTCAATCCCCCCTTGTCAGGGGGGAGGACGAAGGCCGCAGGCCGAAGGACAGGTGGTCGTGCGTTTTGCGTTGGGTCTACACAGTTTGAAGCCAGGCTTTATCTGGTTTCAAACCCCAAGATGAGCCAGCAAAAAAAGTTTATTTTTTGACGCTTTCGGATTGCCCACATGAAATCATTTCCCCGTCTTCCCATATGGTTCGGCACGCTCTTGGCAGCGGCAGGCTTTACAGCCGCATTATTTTCCCTGGGCGAGTTGCTTCGGCAGCGCGGGTGTCATGCGGCGGGCATCTTGCTGGATGGCGTTGGCGGCATGATCGTGTTGTACGGCGTGCCTGCCGTCGGCGCGTATTTCCTTTCGCGCGGGGTGCATGGCGCAATGGGCAAATGGTGCGTCGCAATTCCCGCCTATCTCCTGATTCTGTTGGTACAGGCGGTCGCAATCCTGGGCGCGCTTTGTATGTTGGGGAATTGCCTCTAATCGCAAGATTGGGCGCGCGCTTCGGCGGCCAACGAAGGCGTCATGCTGGCGTGGCGTCCGTTCGCCGGGTGGCGGCCATCAGGTAATTTACGCGAATTTCCCGGTCAAGGGCGCAGTGGTGGGTAAATGGGTTGTAGCGCAGGCCAATGGGCGGTTCCGGCTCCAGGCCGGCGGCGCGGCAGTAACGGGCAAGCTCCGAAGGGCGGAGGAATCTTGCGTAGTCATGCGTGCCCCTGGGCAAGAGTTTCAATACGTATTCCGCGCCGACGATGGCCAGCAGGAAGGAGGCGGGACTGCGGGTCAGCGTGGAAAAAAAAGCCTTGCCGCCAGGTTTCAGCAGTTGGCAACAGGCGTTGAGGATACTCTGCGGATCGGGAACATGTTCGAGCATTTCCAGACAGGTGACGACATCGAAATGCCCCGGCAGTTCGCGCGCCAGCGCTTCCGCGGAAACTTGCCGGTAATCGACGGCAAGGCCGCTTTCCAGAAGATGCAGACGGGCGACCTCCAGCGGCTTCTTGGAAAGATCGATGCCGGTCACCAGCGCGCCCCTCGCCGCCAGTCCTTCCGCCACCAGACCGCCGCCGCAGCCCACGTCCAGCGCCGTTTTTCCCGCAAGATCGATGCCCTGGGCAATCCAGTCGAGACGCAGCGGATTGATCGCGTGCAAGGCGCGAAATTCGCTGCCCGGATCCCACCAGTTGTGGGCAAGTTCGCCGAATTTGGCAAGTTCCCTGGGGTCGGCGTTGGACGGGTCGGTCACGGTGAAAAAAGTCCTGAAAGACAAGAAAAAGCCCTGCGTGACGCAGGGCTTGCAAAAGGAGGAAAGCGGTTTCAGCGGGTGCCGATGATTTCGATATCCACGCGGCGATCCGGTTGCAGGCATTCCACCAGTTTCTTGTTGCGTCCGTTTTCCGCGCCCAGCTTGCCGCACTCGTCACCGGTCACCGGCTGGGTTTCGCCCTTGCCTTCGGTGTAGATGCGATTCGCTTCGATACCCTTGTCGATCAGGTATTGCTTGACCGTATTGGCGCGTTTTTCGGAAAGCCGCTGGTTGTAGTTATCCCCGCCGATGCGGTCGGTATGACCCACGGCGACGATGACTTCCAGTTGGATTTCGCTCGACTGGGCGACCACGTCATCCAGCTTGGCCTTGCCTTCCGGACGCAACACGGCCTTGTTGAAATCGAAGAGGGCATCCGCCGCCAACGTGACCTTGCCGCTGGAAGGACGCGGCGCAGGTTCGGGCGTGGGTCTGGGCGTGACGGCGACAGGCGCTTCGCAACTGCCGGCGGGCACGATGTCGCGATCGCACTGGCAACCGGCGGGGTCTTGGGCGGCCGCGGCGGGCGTCCAGTAGCCGGTGCGCCAGCACAGTCCCGCGCCGCTGGTGGCGACGTTGCCGCGCTGGTCGATGACATAAACACGCTCCTGGGCTTGCGCGGCGGTGACGCCGATGCCCGCCAACAGGGCGCAGACGATGAGATTGCGTGAGAGTTTTCCGATCATTTCAGTTCCTTGAGAAAGTGGTTCAACAACGTTGAGGGAGGATACATGGAACCGGGATGGATGTGAATTCAGTCCGCATTCGGTTTCAGGTAGGCGCTAACACGATTCTGCCACAGACGGGCGCAATTTTTCAAATTGGATGTTTTTTCACCATGTAACAACATTTTATCCTGTACGCGGCAGCAACCTTCCACCCAGACATGGCGGACATCCTCGCGTCCGGCGGCATAAACCAGATGCGAGATCGGATCGAAGCAGGGCGAAAGCGCCAGCGCGTCCATGCGCACCGCCACGAGATCGGCGCGTTTGCCGATGGCGATGCTGCCGATTTCATTTTCCATGCCCAGCGCGCGGGCGCTGTTTATCGTCGCCATGTCGAGCGCCTGCCAGGCCGGAAGGCAGCGCGCGTCGCCGCTGGCGCCCTTGGCCAGCAGACTGGCGAGGCGCATTTCCGCCAGGATGTCCAGACGATTGTTGCTGGCCGCGCCATCCGTGCCCAGGCCGACATTGACGCCCTGTTCCAGCAGTTCGGCAACCGGCGCGAAGCCGCTGCCCAGTTTCAGGTTGGAGGCGGGACAATGGACGATGTTGCAGTTGTTGCGCGCCAGCGTGGCGATTTCGTCCGCGAGCAGATGCACGGCATGCACGCCGATGAGTTGCGGCCCCAGTATCCCCAGCCGATCCAGCCGATGCAGGGGACGGCAACCGTGCTCTTCCAGATGGCGGCGGATTTCCTCGGCGGTTTCGTGGATGTGCAGGTGTATCGGCAATTCCAGTTGCGCCGCCAGCGTTTGGATGCGCTCGAAACTCGCGTCGCTGACGCTGTAGGGCGCGTGCGGCGCGAGACAGAAACGGATGAGCGGATGCTCGCGCCAGACATCCCGCGCCGCCAGTCCCTTGTCCAGATAATCGGTGGCGTCATGGGCATAGGCGGAAGGAAATTCCAGCACCGTGACCCCCAGCACGGCGCGCATGCCGATACCCACAGCGGCTTCGGCGGCGGCCTCCGGGAAAAAATACATGTCGTTGAAACAGGTCACGCCGCCCAGCAGCATTTCGGCGCAGGCAAGTTCCGTTCCGTCCATGATGAAACGCGGCGAGAGCAGCGCCGCCTCCAGCGGCCAGACGCGCGTCTTCAGCCATTGCATCAGCGGCATGTCGTCCGCCACGCCGCGCAACAGACTCATGGCGGCGTGGGTATGCAGATTGATCAGTCCGGGAATGAGCAGATGCTCGTCCAGTTCCATCGTCTCCGCAGGCGCATAGCGTTCGCGCGCCGGATGGCTGGGCAGGATATCCACGATGCGCCCGTTGGCGACGATGACCGCATGTTGTTCCAGCAAGGTATGCGACGGATGGGCAATCCAGCGAGCGTGGATCGCCAGGTCGACGGCATGGGGCGTATCGGCGGATGCAAGCATGACATTTCGCGGCGCAGGAAAAGCCGTGATTCTAAATGGAGGCGGCAAAAAGTAAAAACCGGAAGCGTCGAAAGGGTGTGATTCAAAGTGGAGGATGTCATGTCGATAACTCATCCCAGACGAAGCGCGGCCACTTGCTGTCCCCTCCCCCCACTGCGGGGAAGGGCTTGTACCCTGCAAGGGTGGCGAAGGCCAGGAGAGGGCTTCGTTCCATGCGGTACGTAGCCCCTTGCAGGCGGCAATTTCCCCAGAAAAACCCTGACAACGCGCCGTGCCGCCCCCTTGCAGGGTGCAAGCCCTTGCAGGGTGCAAGCCCTCTCCCGCCCTGCCGGGCACCCTCTCCCCCACAGGCTTGGGGGAGAGGGGACGGCAAGCGGCGGCGCTTCGTTTGGTTCCTCCGCTTTTACTCGCACCCCGGCCAAACTGGGTGCAATCCAACGTCGTGGAGGAAAACCGTCCAGACGAAGTGCCGCCGATTCGTTGGGTTCCTCAGCTTTTCATTGCGCCCGCGTCGAAACGGGATCGCACCCCGCTCCGCGCGCGTGTTTGCGCG
>JAITEO010000163.1 GCA_031281985.1 Zoogloeaceae bacterium
AGCATGGGAAAAAAACATTCGTTGCTCCCGTGTACGAAAAACGATTGCGATAGCGGCTCTGCCGAAAACGACGCATGTGCCGATGTGGCTGCACGACGTAACGCCCCGTTGGGGCTACCTGATCTTGAGGCCATGTTCCCCCGGCTGACGCCGGGGGTTATCAAAATCGCGTCCCTTCGGGACGCCTCCCGTGCGCGACCAAACTCCCTCCCCTGACAAGGGGAGGGCTGGGGGAGGGGTTTGCGGCAGTGGAGCAGACACCAAAGTCGGATGCAAAACGAACCGCCGCAAACCCCTCAAGCCCTGACAACGCGCCGCGCTGCCCCCTTGCAGGGTGCAAGCCCTCTCCCGCCCCTGACGGGGCACCCTCTCCCCCAAAGGATTGGGGGAGAGGGGACGGCAGGCGGTGGCGCTGCGTTGGTTTCCTCCACTTTGGATAGCACCCAAATGGAGAAAGGAGTTTTGCGGGCGCGCGCATTCGTGGTTCAATCTTCTCTTTTGTTCCAGAAAGGAAGCATCAAAAAGTAAAATCCACTTCTTGTCGGATAGGTTTGGGTTTACGCCCCGCAAGCGGCTTCTTCCCTGCAAACCGTGCAACCCAACGCACAACCAGTCCGGCCTTGGGTTTTCGTTGCCTTTATTCCAAAAAAGGGCAAGCTCCGCTTGCCCTTTTTTGCTCTATAAACCGGCAAAAAGTGGTTTTTTACTTTTTGACGCCCACACATCATGTCTGCGCGTCTGATTTTCGGCTTTCATGCCATTACCGCCAAACTTCGTCATGACCCGGAAGCGGTACGGGAAATCCTGCTCGATGCGGATCGTCACGCGAAAGGCGACAAGCGGGTGCAGGACCTGCTGGGGCATGTCGAGCGCCAGCAGGTACGCCTCACGCTCCTCGACGGCAAGCGCCTCGACGCCATGTTGCCGGGCGCGCGTCATCAGGGCGTCATGGCGCGGCTGGAAGGCGGGCGCAAGGCGGTTTTTCTCGATGACGTGCTCGATACGCTGGATGTGCCGCCCTTTCTCTTGCTGCTCGATGGCGTCACCGACCCGCGCAATCTCGGCGCTTGCCTGCGTGTCGCGGATGGCGCGGGCGCGCATGCGGTCATCGCGCCCAGGGATCGGGCGGCGGGATTGACCGATACCGCCATCAAGGCCGCCTGCGGCGCGGCGGAAAGCGTGCCCTACATTACCGTCACCAATCTGGCGCGCACCCTGCGCGAACTGAAAGACCGCGACATCCACGTCATCGGCGCGGCAGGCGAAGCGCCGCAAAGCCTCTACGCCGCCCAATGGCCTGCCGCCGTCGCCTGGGTGCTGGGCGCGGAAGGCAAGGGACTGCGCCGCCTGCCCCTGGAAACCTGCGATCAGCTCGTTTCCATTCCCATGCACGGCAGCGCCGAAAGCCTCAACGTCTCCGTCGCCGCCGGCGTCTGCCTGTTCGAGACCTGCAGACGACGGATGACGATCTGAGGACAGAGGACAGAAGACAGAGCGGCGCTGCGCGCCTTTGTAGGGGCGGCCTTGCAGTCTGCAAAGACAACCTGCCGCCCGAACGCAAACCCAAGGGGGCGGCAACCCGCCGCCCCTGCAAGAGCCTGCAAAGCGCCTCACGCCCGACACGCGACCACGGATTACTGGATACAGACCACAGAGCGAGCGCAGCGAGCGTTCTGTCCTCTGTCTTCTGTCCTCCGTCCTCTGGTATAGTGACGACTTTTCCATCCTTGATGGGTTGGTCGCCGGATGAGTTTTTTTGCGCTCATTGTCGTCTTTTTGCTGGAGCAGTTGCAGCCGCTGAATTATCCGCGTTGGATAGCGCGGCCTGTGCGGGCGTGGACGGCGTTCTGGGCGCGGCACATGGACGCGGGAAAGTATTCGCAGGGCGTGTTGGGCGCGGTGTTGGCGGTGTTCGTGCCGCTGCTCTTGCTGGGCGTGGCGTATGGGGTGCTGTATCGCGTCAGCGTGGCGCTGGCGTTTTTGCTCGAGGTGCTGGCGCTTTACCTGACCCTGGGGTTTCGCCAGTTCAGCCATTTCTATACGGATATTCAACTGGCGCTGCGCCTGGACGATGTGGCGCGCGCGCGCGCGCTTCTGTCCGAATGGCGGGGCGAGAATGTCACGGTCAATGACGCGGGCGGAGTGGCGCGGATGGCGATCGAGACGGCGCTGGCCTCGGCGCATCGGCATGTCTTTGCCGTGCTGTTGTGGTTCGTGCTGTTGCCGGGGCCATTGGGCGCGGTTTTGTATCGGTTGTCGCATTTGTTGTGTGAAAACTGGCACGCGCGCGGAGCGTTCGGACGCTTTTCCCGCCAGCTTTTCTGGGCGCTGGATTGGCTGCCCGCGCGCGTGACCGCCGTGATTTTTGCGGGCATGGGCAATTTCGTGGATGCGTTTTATTGCTGGCGCAGGTATGCGACGCGCTGGTATGATCCCGGACTCGGCATTGTCATCGCCAGTGGCGCGGGCGCTTTGGGCGTGCGTCTTGGCCTTGGCGTTCCGGAAAGCGCGGTCTGGCCGGATGATGCGCGCCGCAAGGAGCGTGGCAGTGGCGATTCGGGCATCGGGGAAGCGGCGGATGTGGAATTCATGCAGAGCGCCGTGGGCCTGGTCTGGCGCGCCATTGTCTTGTGGTTGTTGTTGTTGTTGTTGCTCGGGTTTGCCAGATTGGCGGCCTATCCATCTTGAAAGAGGAGTTGTTCGAAATGCTTAAGGATATTGTTGTACTCAGTGCCGCCCGTTCCGCCATTGGCGCGTTCAACGGTTCGTTGAAGGACCTGGAACCCGCCGAACTGGGCGGACTGGTGATCAAGGAAACCATCGCGCGCTCCGGCGTCGACCCCAAACAAATCAGTTTTGCCGCCATGGGGAACATCATTCCCACGGAAAGCCGCTACCCCTATGTCTCGCGCGTAGCCACCATCCAGGGCGGCCTGTCCATGGATTCCGTCGTCTTCGCGGTCAATCGGCTGTGCGGTTCCGCCATGCAGGCGATCATTTCCTGCGCCCAGGCGATTATGCTCGAAGACGCGGAATACGCGCTGGCGGGCGGCGTGGAAGTCATGTCGCGCGGCGCGTACCTGCTGCCCACGCTGCGTTCCGGCGCGCGCATGGGCGATACCACCGCCATCGACGCGATGGTCTCGGTGATTACCGATCCCTTCGGCGTCGGTCACATGGGCATCACTGCCGAAAACCTGGCGACCAAGTGGGGCATCACCCGCGAAGATCAGGACGCCTTTGCGCTGGAATCGCAAAAACGCGCCACCGCCGCGCGCGCCGCGGGCTACTTCAAGGGACAGATCGTCCCCGTCACGTTGAAGAGCAGGAAGGGCGAGACGGTGTTCGATACCGACGAGCACGTGAAGCCCGAAACCACGCTGGAAGCGCTGGCGAAGATGCGTCCCGCCTTCAAGAAGGACGGCACGGTGACGGCGGGCAACGCCTCCGGCATCAACGATGCCGCCGCCTTCCTGGTGCTGGCGGACGCCGCCCGCGCCGCTGCCGCCGGGTACAAGCCGCTGGCGCGTCTGGTGGCGTATGGCATTGCCGGCGTTCCCAATGACGTCATGGGCGAAGGCCCCATCCCCGCGACCAAGCTGGCGCTGAAAAAGGCCGGCCTGACGCTGGATCAGATCGACGTCATCGAAGCCAACGAAGCCTTCGCCGCGCAATCCCTGACGGTCGCCAAGGGACTCGGCCTCGATCCCGCCAAGACCAACCCCAACGGCGGCGCCATCGCCCTGGGACACCCGGTCAGCGCCACGGGCAGCGTGATCGTCACCAAGCTCCTGCACGAACTGCAACGCGTCAAGGGCCGCTACGGCCTGGCAACCATGTGCATCGGCGGCGGACAGGGCATCACCACCATCTACGAGCGACTGTAAACCGGTTACGGCAAAAAGTGAGAACCCACTTTTTGCCGGGTTGTCTTGGGTTTGAAGCCAGGCAAAGCCTGGCTTCAAACCGTTAACCCCAACGCAAAACCAGCGCG
>JAITEO010000071.1 GCA_031281985.1 Zoogloeaceae bacterium
AAGCCTGGCTTCAAACCGTGTAAACCCAAGGAAAAACCAGCGCGGCCTTGGGGTTCTCGTAGGGGCGCACTGCGTTCGCCCGCAACCCATTCCGCCGCTTGACCGGCCAACGGGCGCACGCAGTGCGCCCCTACGCCTGGTGTATAGGTAGTGGGTTTTCCTGCCTTTCCACCAAAAAAGGGCGAGCTTTGCTTGCCCTTTTTTGCTGACTGAACCGGCAAAAAGTAGGTTTTCACTTTTTGACGTTTTCACTCCATCGCAATCCGCAGCGCCGCTGCCGCCGCCCAGGGAGCGAAGGCCAGGCTGCCGACGGTCAGCGCCGCCAGCAGGAAGAGGTGCGCGGCGGGGTTCATGCCGCCGATGCTGGCATCGACCGCGCCCGCGCCGAAAATCAGCACGGGAATATACAGGGGCAGCACCAACAAGGAAAGCAATATGCCGCCGCCGCGCAATCCCAGGGTGAGCGCCGCGCCAATCGCGCCGATGCCCGAAAGCGCCGGAGTGCCGATGAATACCGCGAACGCCAGCGTCACCAGCGCCTCTTGCGGCAAATCGAACTGCAGGCCCAGAAGCGGCGCAATCACGGCCAGCGGCAGGCCGGAAACCAGCCAGTGCGCCAGCGTCTTGCCCAGCACTACCAGTCCCAGCGGATAGGGCGCGAGCGCCAGTTGTTCCAGCGCGCCATCGTGGAAATCCTCGGCGAACATCCGGGGCAGCGAAAGCATGGTCGCCAGGAGCGCGCCCACCCAGATCACTCCGGGCGCGAGGCGGCGCAATATTTCCGTTTCCGGCCCCACGCCCAGCGGAAACAGGCTGGCGACGAGGACGAAGAAAAACAGCACGGAACACGCGTCCGCCGGACGTCGCACGGCCAGGCGCAAATCGCGGGCGATGACGCAGCAAACGACGCGCAACATGGCCTACGCGCCCAGCCGCAGACGGCGCGTGGCCGCCGCGGGGATGTCCACCGCCTGGTGCGTGGTCATCACCGCCAGTCCGCCGCGTTGCAGATGTGCGCCAATCACTCCGGCAAGCCAGGCCACCGCCTGCGTATCCAGCGCCACGAAAGGCTCGTCGAGTATCCACAGCGGACGGCGTTCGCGCGCCAGACGGGAAAGCGCCACGCGCCGTTTCTGGCCCTGCGAGAGATAGCGGCAGGCCAGGTCTTCGCGTCCGGTCAGTCCCACCTGTTCCAGCGCCGCCAGCGCCTCCTCTTCGCGCAGCGGCTCGTCCGCCAGATGGGCGCTGGCGAGGAGATTTTCCAGCGGCGTCAGGTCTTCCTTGATGGCGTTCTGGTGGCCGAGATAGCAGAGCTGGGCATGAAAATCCTTGCCCAGACGGCGAATCTCCTCGCCCTGCCAGCGGATTTCCCCGGCGTTTTGCGGCGTCAGGCCGCACAACATGCGCAACAAGGTAGTCTTGCCCGCGCCGTTCCTGCCCTCCAGAAACAATAATTCCCCCGCCGCAAGCGTGAAGCCGACGCCCTGGAACAGACGGCGATCCCCGCGTAGACATTCGAGATTCAGGGCGCTCAGCATCATCCCCTCCCCCCTTGCGGGGGAGGGTGGCGCGTAGCGCCGGGAGAGGGCTTGCACCCTGCAAGGGGATGCGGCGGTTCAAAAGGGCAAAGCCACGGAATTGTCGCTTCCCCCTCCCCTCCTCCTCTGCAAAGGGGGGCAGGAGCGTTTGCCCTGTCTTCCGGCATTTTGAATTCCATAGGGTTCATTTTGCGTACAACACTGCCCTAGCGCCGGTACCGCTTGTGGCAACTGCGGCAGCTTGCCTCCACGGGCGCGTATGCCGCCCTGAGCGTCTCCACGGCCTGTTTTGCCTCTTCTGGCGCGTTCTGCGCGGCGAGTTGCAGGTCTTCTACGGCGCGGACGAACTGGTCGCGTTCGGCGGCGAAAGCCTCCGGCTCCTGCCACAGACGGTCGGTGGACTTGCTGGGCGGATATTGCGTTTCCGCCCCGAAGTATTCCCACGGCGCGTCTTTCAATTGCGCGAGTTTTTCGGCGTGTTGCCGGAAAGTTTCCGCCACGTAGCGTTCTTCGCGCAACTGGATGCCCATCGGCTCGAAGCTTTTCAAAATCGCCCGAAACGCCGCCTGCCGATGCGCCACCGGCGTCCCCGGCCGCGTATCCTCCACCTCGCCACAGGCGGTCAGCAGGAAAACGGGCAACAACAAAGAAAAAAGAGGTTTGACGGACATGTCGCGCAACGAACAGGAAAAGGCGCACATGATAATGCAGATCAGGGGGTCAGAGGATGGGGGGGGGCAGAGGGGAGTGCAATCCAAAGCGGCGGCGCTTCGTTGGGTTCCTCCGCTTTTCATTGCACCCGTTCAGAGGACAGAAGACGGAGCGCCGTTTGTTTCCCCTCGCCTCTTGTGGAAGAGGGCGAGGGGCGGGCGCGGTTTTAGATGCTGTTGGCGAGTGCGGTCGCCTTGTCGGTGTTTTCCCAGGTGAATTCCGGTTCGTCGCGGCCAAAGTGGCCGTAGGCGGCGGTTTTTTCGTAGATGGGGCGCAGGAGATCGAGCATCTGCACGATGCCTTTCGGGCGCAGGTCGAAGTGCGCGCGGGTCAGCGCCGTCAGTTTTTCGTTGCTCACCTTGCCGGTGCCGAAGGTTTCCAGCATGACGGAAGTCGGCTCGGCGACGCCGATGGCGTAGGAAAGCTGCACCAGGCAGCGTTCCGCCAAGCCGGCGGCGACGATGTTCTTGGCGACATAACGGGCGGCATAGGCGGCGGAACGATCGACCTTGGACGGGTCCTTGCCGGAAAACGCGCCGCCGCCGTGCGGCGCCGCGCCGCCGTAGGTATCGACGATGATCTTGCGTCCCGTGAGGCCGCAGTCGCCCTGCGGGCCGCCGACGACGAAACGGCCGGTGGGATTGACCAGGTACTTGATTTCGCCCTGGATGAGTTCTTTCGGCAATACCGGCTTGATGATTTCTTCCACCACGGCCTCGCGCAGGGAAGCCAGCGCGATGTCGGGCGCGTGCTGGGTGGAAAGCACCACGGTGTCGATGGCGACGGGTTTGCCCTCCACATAGCGCAGGGTGACTTGCGATTTGGCGTCTGGGCGCAGCCAGGGCAGGCGGCCATCGCGGCGCAACTGGCTTTGCCGTTCGACCAGGCGGTGCGCGAGATAGATCGGCAGCGGCATGAAAGTCGGCGTTTCCCGGCAGGCGTAGCCGAACATCAGCCCCTGATCGCCCGCGCCCTGATTCAGCGGATCGTCGTGGGCGTGGTCTACGCCCTGGGCGATGTCGGGGCTTTGCCGATCGTAGGCGACCAGCACCGAACAGCCCCGGTAATCGATGCCGTAGTCAGTGTTGTCGTAGCCGATGCGCTGGATGGTGTCGCGCGCGATCTGGATGTAATCGACATTGGCGCGGGTGGTGATTTCGCCCGCGAGGATGACCAGGCCGGTGTTGCACAGGGTTTCGGCGGCGACGCGGGCGGTCTTGTCCTCTGCCAGGATGGCGTCGAGAACGGCGTCGGAAATCTGGTCGGCGACCTTGTCGGGATGGCCTTCGGAGACGGACTCCGAGGTGAAGAGATACGTACTCATGAAAAAAGCTCCTTGGGTCAGGATTGTCCGGCGTTACCGGCTCCGACCCAGGAAGCGGCGACGCTTTAGCGGTATTTTGTTTCGCCCCGCAAGTTGTCTGGTTAACTCGGCGAATCTGGTAATCTTAACCATTTTTTCCTGTGACGCAAGCCCTCGTTTTATGCTTTTCCTGTTCAAGGCCCTGAGCCGTTTGCCGCTTGCCTGGGTGCATCGCCTGGGCGCGCTGGCGGGCGTGCTGGTGTATCTCGCCTCGCCGCGCTACCGGAAGAACCTGCGGGAAAACCTGTGCGCGGCGGGACTGGAAACCCGGCTCGTCTGGCCGGCGGCAGCGGAAGCGGGCAAGCAGGCGCTGGAAATTTCGCATATCTGGCAGAAAAGCCAGGAAGAAATCGACGCGCGGATTCTCGAAGTCACCGGCGGCGAACATGTCGCGGCGGCGAAGGCGGCGGGACGGGGCATCCTGTTTCTGACGCCGCATCTCGGCTGCTTCGAGATCGCCGGCCGGCATTGCGCCACCCTGGGCGAACTGACCGTGCTCTACCGCCCGCCCCGGCAAAAAAGCCTGCAACGGCTGATCCTCGCCGGACGCCAGCGCCCCGGCCTGCATCTGGCAAGCGCCGACGTATCCGGCGTGCGCGCGCTCTTGAAGGCGTTGAAAAGAGGCGAGGCCGTGGGCATCCTGCCCGATCAGGCGCCCAAGAAGGGCGAGGGTGTCTGGCTCGATTTTTTCGGGCGTCCCGCCTACACCATGACGCTGGCCGCACGGCTTTCCGAAACCGGCGCGACCGTGCTGATGGCCTGGGGCGAGCGATTGCCGCGAGGGCGCGGCTACCAGGTGCACTACAGCCCGCCGGAACAGGCGATAACCGGGGATACGCGCGCCCGCGCGCAAAAGATCAATCAGGAGATCGAACGCCTGATCCGCCGTTGCCCGACGCAATACCTGTGGGGCTACAACCGTTACAAGGGCAATCCGGAAAACGCCTTGCCCGCCCGCGCCGAGACGATGGCATGAAATCACTGCAAAACCTGTTCGCCCGCCTGGGCGTCCTGCTCCTCTGGCTCCTGCACTGGCTGCCGCTGCCGCTGCTGCGCCTTGCCGGGCGGGGGCTGGGCGCGTTGCTGTTTCATTGCGGACGCGCGCGGCGGCAGGTGGCGCGCGTCAATCTGCGCCTGTGCTTTCCCGAAAAAAGCGCGGCGCAGCGCGAACGGCTGTTGCGGCGGCATTTCACCGCATTCGCCCAATCCCTGCTGGATCGCTCCCTGCTCTGGTGGGCTTCGCGGGCGCGCCTCGAACGGCTGCTGCATCTTTCCGGCGCGGAACATCTCGCGCGGGCGGACGGCTGCCCCACGCTGCTCCTTGCGCCGCATTTCGTCGGGTTGGATGCCGGAGGCATTGCCGTGGCGCTGCGCGTATCCGTGGTCAGCGTCTATTCCCGCCAGAAGAATCCGGTATTCGACGCCATGTTCCTGGCGGGGCGCAAACGCTTCAACGCGCCGGTGCTGCTTTCCCGCAAGGAAGGGGTGCGCCGCGCGCTGAAGGCCATGCGGCAGGGACTGCCCTTTTATTATTTGCCGGACATGGATTTTGGCTCCCGGGAATCCATTTTCGTCCCCTTTTTCGGCGTGCCCGCCGCCACCATCACCGGCGTTTCCCGCCTGGCGCGGGCGGCGGGCGCGAAAGTCGTTCCCTGTATCGCGCGCCTGACGGCAAAGGGATACGCCATCGACCTCCTGCCGCCGCTGGAGGATTTCCCCGGCGAAAGCGTGGAAGCCGATACCGCGCGCATCAACCGGCTCATCGAAAGCCAGATAGCGGGCATGCCGGAACAGTATTACTGGCTGCACCGGCGCTTCAAGACCCGCCCGCCCGGAGAAGCGGAATTTTATTAGGCGTCAAAAAGTAAAAACCTACTTTTTGCCGTACAGTTCAGGAGGCCAGCATGTCCAGATTTTCCATTCGTCCCGTAACGCCACCGGATATTCCCGCCAGTGCCGAGTTGGCGCGGGAAGCCTGGCAGGCGGCTTATCCCGGCATCATTTCGCAGGCGCAAATCGACTTCATGCTCGCGCAGCGCTACGACCATGCGCGGCTTCTTGCCGATCTGGAAGACGCCGACAAATGGCTGGATCAGGCCTT
>JAITEO010000210.1 GCA_031281985.1 Zoogloeaceae bacterium
GGTGGCGGCAATGCTGAGGATCATGGGGATTTCCTGAACAGGCACGTTCAGGATGAAAACATAGCCATTGTCCCCTTCAATGGTAATGCTTTCATGATGTTTTCCAATGCCGATTTCCAGGGTGGCCATATCGCCGATGGCGGAAATGGAACTGGAGAGGGCGGAAAGGCGGCTGCCGTCGGTTTCGGGAATGGCGGCCATGGCGACATCGAAGCCATCCACCGTGGAGATGACGGCACCCTTGACGCCGATGCCATCGAATTCGCTCACGAACTGCTGGAGCAGCCTTGCCGCTTGGGCGCGCGTTTCGGCGGGGATTTTCGGGGAAGGATTGGGCGAAATCGGGTGCCCTGTCGGGGAGGTTTTCATTGTCGCGTCTCCATTTGAACCAGGAGCAGATCCAGTATCCACAAAACCTGGTCCTTGTCGCGGACATCTGCCGCAATGACCGGGTAGACCATGCCCAGCCGTTGCATGGTGTGGGTAAATTCCTTCACATCAGGCGTCTGGCGTTCGGCACTCATCTTGCTGATGACAACCACGCACGCGGTCTCCCGGATGAGTTCCTTGAAATGTTCGAGATACAGCAGAAGATCCTGCACAGGGTCGGGTCGGCTGTGGTCGACCAGGATGACGAGGCCCAGCGCGCCCTGGGAGAGAATTTTCCACATGAAGGAAAAACGCTCCTGTCCCGGTGTGCCGTAAAGGCGCAACCGCTCTGCTTTCCCCAGGGAAATTTCACCGTAATCCAGCGCGACTGTCGTCATTTCCTTGCCGATGTTCTCGGGATCGCTGCTGGGCACATCGGTGAAGACGGGAGGGATTTCGCTGACGGCCTGGATTGCCGTCGTCTTGCCCGCGCCGACAGTGCCGGTGAAAAGGATTTTGTGTTCAATCATGATGTCATATCGGTCTGCAAACCCAGGCTCATGCGGATTCTCTGGAAAAGCCCCTTCAGACCGCTTCTTTTCGTATTCTCTGGTTTTGCGGGGAGCGCGGGCGGCATATCTTCCTGGGCGAGGGGTTGCGCGAAGCCTGTGCGGTGCAGTTCATAGAGAAATTCCCGAATTTTTTCCCGTGGGCAGGCAAATCTTGTCGCGGCATCGTCCAGCGTAATGGGGCTGGCGCTCAACATCGTGGCGAAGCGCCAGAAATCCCTGTCGTCAGCGAGCAATTCCGGGGACGGCCATTGCACGAGCTTGATCGGGTTGCTTTCCAGATACTCGTTGCGTTCAAAACGGGAAGGGATTGCCAGATGGATGCGCTGCTGGCGGATGAAATCTTCGATCTCTTTCAGGCGTTCCACCAGTTGCCGCGCGTGGGGAGGCGATGGACAGAGAAAGAGCTGATGTCGGCTGGAAGCGATGACGGCGTTATTGGCGATGAGCACGGCCTGGCCGAGCCGAATCTTGGTGTGCAGCAATGTTTCTATCTGGGCAGGTGCAATTTCGGAGCCGATGATGACGAGATCGACATCCTGGGTACGGTGATAATCCCAAGTCGCGTTTCCCTGTGTGCCGTAGAGGGCAAGAACGGAGCGCAAGAGCACCAGGTCATACTGCGAACAACCCGTCGTTACATAACGGATGGTGATGTTGCCTTCAACGGAGCCTGTATTGTTGTACATGAGGGTAGGAAGTAACGGTTCTGTCGTTTTTCAACCAAAACCAAGCCATTAGAATACAACGCTTTCCATCGTATATCAAAGTATTTTGTTATATGTGCGTATGACAACAGGATGCAACATCATGTTGCGCCATGCCGTTGATGCCTCTCGACAGGATCGTGGTGCGTGGCAAACGCAGCGGGGATACATCTTCGCGCCGCCCTGATCTGGTACGCTTCACGCTCTGTTCACCTCCCGCACCTCGCATGACCGTTACCCCTCCACGCATCGCTCATCTGGACATGGATGCCTTCTTTGCTTCCGTGGAGCTGCAACAGTACCCGGAACTGATCGGGCAGCCGGTCGTGGTCGGGGGGGACGCGCGCTTCACGCCGGAGGTACGACCCGATGGCAGCCGCCGTTTTGCCCGCCTGAAAAGCTACAGCGGACGCGGCGTGGTCACGACTTCCACCTATGAAGCGCGCGCGCTCGGCGTTTTTTCCGGCATGGGACTGATGAAGGCGGCAACCCTCGCTCCGGAAGCCTTTCTCCTGCCCAGCCGCCATGATCTTTACCGCGATTATTCCCGTCGCTTCAAGGCGGCCGTGACCGCCATTACCCCCCAGATCGAAGATCGTGGCATCGACGAAATCTATATCGACCTCAATCCGCACCCGGAAGATGTCTTGCTCCTCGCGCAACGGCTCAAGGCCGCCGTGTCCGCGGCAACGGGGCTGACCTGCTCGATCGGCATTGCCGCCAACAAGCTGCTCGCCAAAATCGCCTCCGATCTGGAGAAGCCGGACGGCATAACGCTCCTCACGGCGGAGGATCTGGAACGCCGCATCTGGCCACTCGCGCCGCGCAAGGTCAACGGGATCGGCCCCAAGGCGGCGGCCAGGCTGGAACGCATGGGAATCACTACTTTGGGCCAGCTTGCGGCCACGCCCGTGCATCGTCTCGTTGAAGTGTTCGGCGCCCGTTACGGTCTCTGGCTTGCGCGTGCCGCGCAGGGGCAGGACGAACGCCCGGTGACGCGCTTTCGCGAACCTAAATCGTTCAGCCGGGAAACCACCTTTGCCGAAGATTTGCACGTGCGTCGGGACAAGGCGGCGCTCTCCCGCCATTTCAGCGAACTCTGCGCGCGCGTGGCGGCGGATTTACAGCGCAAGGGCTACCGTTGCCGCACCGTGGGTGTAAAACTGCGCTTTGCCGATTTTCACATCCTGACCCGCGCGCTGACCCTGCCGTCCAATCACGCCGCCATCGCGGACGCTGCCGCCATCCGGCAGCTTGCGGGTGAATGCCTGAAACGTGTCGCCTTCACCCAGCGCATCCGCCTCTTGGGCGTGCGTTGCGGCGGGCTGGAAAAGGCCGAAACCACCGCTTCCGAAAGCACACGACAGGGAGAGCTGTTTGCCTGAGCGCCTGTCTGTGATCTCTGGTTTGTCCGGGACCGTTCCGGTTTTCAACCCATCCGTTGCTTTGCCGCCGCAATTGCGGCGCGTACCTGTTCCGGCGCGGTGCCGCCGATGTGTTTGCGGGCGGCCAGTGAGCCTTCGATGGTGAGCGCGGCAAAGACGTCTTCCGTGATCAGGGGCGAAAAAGCCTGGAGTTCGGCGAGCGAAAGCGCGGACAGCTCCACGCCCTTTTGTCCCGCCGCCTTGACAGCACA
>JAITEO010000240.1 GCA_031281985.1 Zoogloeaceae bacterium
GTGATGGAGAACCTGGCGTCAAAACGCTCTGGCAAGGATTCGCCAGAGTCGAGCGCTTCGTCAGGGGGGTTGAGAAAATGCGCGAGGGACATGCAGGATGAGTTGTGTGGAATGGGATGCCCTCAATCCCCCCTTGTGTGCGGCTTTGCCGCATCTGGCTGTGCCAGACCAGCCTGCGGCTGTCCTCCAGCCTTCGGTCTCCGCAGGGGGGAGGCAAACCGCGCGTCCCGGATACGCTCAAGCTATGTTCAACCTTGGGAAACCAGCAAGGGCAGGGGCAATATCACTTTGACATCCTCCACTTCTAATTGCACCCGAGCGGACGCCAAAGATTGTCATGGCGTGGAAAAGCTGGCTTAATGCACGCTTTGCGCGGGAAGGTGGGCAGGATGCGGCAGGAGGTTTCCTCGGAGCGCGTGGGCGTTTTGCTGGCGTTGTTTGCGGCGCTGGGGTTTTCCCTCAAGGCCATTTTCGTCAAGTTGGCCTACGCTTGGCCGGTTGGCGCGGTAACGCTGATTGCGCTACGCATGTTGCTTTCGCTTCCCGTCTTTGCCTGGGTGGGCTGGAAATCGGGGAAGCGTGCGCCGGCCTTGAGCGGGCGGGACAAATGGATGCTCGCGCTCCTGGGACTGCTGGGCTATTACGGTTCCACCCTGCTGGATTTCGTCGGCCTGCAATACATCTCCGCCGGGCTGGAACGCCTGATTCTCTATACCTATCCCACCTTTACCGTCCTGATTGCGGTCATCGTCTTCAAGAAGAGACTTTCCGGACGCGAGATGCTTTCCATCCTGCTTTCCTACGCGGGCATCGCCTTTGCCTTCGCCCACGATCTGAACATGGGCGGACAGGGGCATGCCGTATGGATTGGCGCGGGTCTCGTGCTTGCTTCCAGTCTTTGTTATGCGTTGTATTTGACGGGCAGCGCGCCGATGATTGCCCGCCTGGGCAGCGCCCGGTTCACGGCCTTGTGCATGCTGGTTTCCACTCTGGGCGTCCTGCTGCATTTTGCCGTCAGCCAGCCGCTGACGGCGTTGATCCTGCCCTGGCAGGTGTATGCCCTGGGCGTTGCCATGGCGGTTTTTTCCACCGTCCTGCCCGTGTTCATGCTTTCCGTCGCCATTCGCCGCATCGGCGCGTCCCGCACCGTGCTGATTGGCGCAATCGGCCCGATGGGAACGATTTTCTTCGGCTGGTGGTGGCTGAAGGAAGCCATCTCCCTGCACCAGATGATCGGCGCGGCGCTGGTGCTGGCGGGCGTACTGCTGGTGAGCCTGGAGGGACGGCCGGGAGGCGGAAAAAAGTAAAATGCTCCGGCTATCCTGCGGCCTTCCGCCTTGTCCGTGGTCGCATATTTGGCGCAACGCGCTCCGTAGGTTCGAGTAGGGGCGGCCTTGCAGCCTGCAAAGGCAACCTGCCGCCCCTACTTTAGCCTTTCGCGCAGGGTGTGGAGGATGGAATCATAGCGGTGCGGGTCGCTTTCCTGGCCTGCGCCGAATACGGCGGAGCCGACCACGAAGGCGTCTGCTCCGGCGTGGGCGATTTGCGCGATGTTTTCCGGCTTGATGCCGCCATCGACTTCCAGGCGGATGCGGCGGCCGCTCTGTTGCGCGTAGGCATCCAGTTTCATCCGCGCTGCCCGCAGTTTTTCCAGCGTGGCGGGGATGAAGGACTGTCCGCCGAAACCCGGATTGACGCTCATCAACAGCACCAGATCCAGCCGATCCATGACGTGATCCATGTAGGTCAATGGCGTGGCGGGATTGAAGGCCAGTCCGGCCTGGCAACCCTGATCGCGGATCAGGCACAGCGTACGGTCGATATGCCGGGAAGCCTCGGGATGGAATGTCACGAGATTCGCGCCTGCCCTGGCGAACTCCGGTATCAGGCGATCCACGGGTTCGACCATCAGATGCACGTCTATCGGCGCCTCCGTGCGCGGACGAAGGGCGGCGCAGACCAGCGGGCCTACGGTCAGGTTGGGGACGTAATGGTTGTCCATCACATCGAAATGCACCCAGTCGGCCCCAGCAGCGACGACGTTTTCCACTTCCTCGCCCAGACAGGAGAAATCGGCGGAAAGAATGCTGGGCGCAAGGATGAAATCGGACATGGAATGCACACGGACGAAGAAGCAGAGGCGATGGATTCTACACGGCTTTTTGTGAGAATCCCAAACAATCCCGATGCCGTGGGTGCAAGCCCTACCCTGAGAAAGGGGGGGCTGAAGAGGGGGGCGGTGATTCGTTTTGCATCGGACTTTGGTGCTTGCTCCACTGCCGCAAACCCCTCCCCAGCCCTCCCCTTGTCAGGGGAGGGAGTATGGCCGCGCTTCGTCTAGCGTAGTGCTGCATTCTTGGTAGAGCTTTTAATTACTTGTAGGGGCGCATTGCATGCGCCCGTTTTGCTGTTATGCGGTGCGGATGGTTTGCGGGCGCGCGCAGCGCGCCCCTACAAGGCCGCGCCGTTTCTGTGTTTCCAGGCATTTTCACGGTTGAATTCATAAGGTTCAATTAGCGTGCAACACTACACTGGGGAAGGCAGGCTCTGATTGGCGGCACATGAATTATCATGGGCGGGTTGATTGCAACACATCAACCCCCATCGAATCCCTACAGGAAGAATATCCATGCG
>JAITEO010000254.1 GCA_031281985.1 Zoogloeaceae bacterium
GGGATTCGGCATAGTCGCGCGCGGCGGCAAGCCCCAGGAGCCGCACGTAGGTGGGCTTGTCGGCGGCCTGATCCTTGCCCGCCGTCTTGCCCAGCGTGGCGGTGCTGGCCGTGCAATCCAGGAGATCGTCGATCACCTGGAACAGCAGGCCGATGCGCTTGGCGAAGTGATCCAGTTGCGCCATCCGGGAGGCGGCAAGCGGGCGAGCGCCGCAGTTCGCGCCCAGGAGCACGGCGGCGCGAATCAGCGCGCCGGTTTTCATGGCGTGCATCAATTCCAGTTCCGGCTGGCTCAAGGTCTTGCCGACAGAAGCCAGATCCACCGCCTGCCCGCCCGCCATGCCCAGGGAACCGCTGGCGCGCGCGAGTATCGACAGCCATTCCAGTTGCCGCGCGGGCGCGCTCAAGCCCGGCGCGGCGAGCAGCTCGAAGGCGCGCGTCTGCAGGGCGTCACCGACCAGCAGCGCCGTGGCTTCATCGAAGTCCACGTGACAGGTGGGACGTCCGCGGCGCAGCACGTCGTTATCCATCGCGGGCAGATCATCGTGCACCAGCGAATAGGCGTGGATCAACTCCACCGCCGAGGCGCAGGCGAGCAGGGCATCTTCCTTTGCCGCCACCAGTTCGCCCGCCGCGAATACCAACAGGGGACGCACCCGTTTTCCGCCGCCCAGCGCGGCATAGCACATGGCCGCATGCAGCCGCGCGGCAATGCCCGCCTGCGGCAGACACTGCGCCAGCGCCGTTTCCATGCGCGCCTGTACGCGCGCCATCCAGTCCTGAAAATCTTTGCTCACGTCTCTTTTCCTTCGTCCGCGCCATCCATGACGCGCATTTTTTCTTCCGCGACCGCCAACTGTCCCTGGCAGTGCCGCACCAAGGCCATGCCGCGCCCATAGGCGGCCAGCGAGGATTCCAGCGTCATCTCGCCGCCCTCCATGCGCGCAACCAGCGCCTCCAGCTCGGAGAGCGCGGCTTCAAATTTCAGGTCGGCGGGAAGTTCGGGCGCGTCCGTGTCCGCCACGACGCTGTTCTTGGATTTGGGCATGGTCAGGGATCAGGAATCAGGGATCAGGAATCAGGAATCAGAGGACAGAGCGCTCGCTCTGCTCGCTTTGTGGTCTGTGGTCGGTAGGCTTTGTCGGTGGTTGTGTGTTGTGGTGGGCATGATGGGTTCCGTTAGTTGGGTAGGATTGGGCAGGGGCGGCAACCTGCCGCCCCTGCAAAGGCCGCGCAGCGGACATTCTGTCTTCTGTCTTCTGTCCTCTGTCCTCTGAACCTCAGGAACGGTAGTCGGCGTTGATGCGGACGTAATCGTAGGAGAGATCGCAGGTATAGACCGTGGCCTGGGCGTTTCCTCGTCCCAGATGCACGCGCACGTCGATTTCGGCGTTCTGCATGATCGCCGCGCCGACCTCTTCGCAGTAGCTGGCGGCGCGGCCGCCGTGTTCGGCGACCAGCGCTTCGTTGCCTGCCGCCGCCAGCCAGACCTTGACGCCTTCCACCGCCAAATCGGCGATGCCGGCATAGCCGATGGCGGCAAGGATGCGTCCCAGATTGGGGTCGGAGGCAAAGAAAGCGGTCTTCACCAGCGGCGAATGGGCAATGGCGTAGGCCGCCTTGCGGCATTCCTCCGTGTCCCTGCCGCCTTCCACATGGAGTGTGATGAACTTGCTCGCGCCTTCGCCATCGCGCACGATCGCTTGCGCCAATTCCAGGGACACGGCAAAGAGCATCGCCTTGACTTCCGTCCAGCCGGGTTCCTTGCCGCTCACAAAGGCGAACTCGCCGGAAAACTCGCCCTTGCCGCTGGCGATCAGCAGGAAGGAATCATTGGTCGAGGTGTCGCCATCGACGCTGATGCAGTTGAACGACCGATCGGCGGCTTCCCGTACCAGTTCGGCCAGGAGCGGACGGGCAATGGCGGCGTCGGTGGCGACAAAGCCGAGCATGGTCGCCATGTTGGGACGGATCATGCCCGCGCCCTTGGCAATGCCGGTGACCGTCAAGGTCCTGCCCTGGATGCGCGCCTGCCGCGAGGCGGCCTTGGCGACGGTATCGGTGGTCATGATGGCCTGCGCCGCCTTGTGCCAATTTTTAGGCGCGAGATCGGCGCAGGCGGCGGGCAAGCCCGCGACCAGACGCTCGACGGGCAGATGCTCATTGATCACGCCGGTAGAAAAAGGCAACACGGAAACAGGCGGGACGGCGAGCAATTCCGCCAGCGCCGCGCAACTGGAAAACGCCGCCCGCAAGCCGGCTTCGCCTGTGCCCGCGTTGGCGTTGCCGGTATTGATGACCAGCGCGCGAATGTCGCCATCCTGCTTCAAATGCCGCTGACACACCCGCACCGGCGCGGCGCAGAAACGGTTCTGGGTGAAGACGCCCGCCACGTTCGCGCCCGCCTCCAGCGCAATGACGGTCAAATCCTGGCGATCTGCCTTGCGAATGGCGGCGGCAGCCGTGCCCAGGCGAACCCCGGCAATGGGATGCAGGGCTTCCGGCGCGGGAGTTGCGTAATTTACGGGCATGGGAGACGCCTATGGAGTAACGCTGCCGCCGCCGCTGCCACTGCCACCCGTTCCGCCACCGCCCGCCGCGGCTTCACGGCGTTCGGCGCGTTCCTGCCGCCGCGTTTCCTTTTGCGCCTGTTCTTCGCGCCGTTTGCGCGCGGCATTCAGACGGCCGTGGGGATTGGGCGCTTCCGTGGCTTCCTCGCCGTCCGCGTCTTCCGCATCGTCCGACGCCGTTTCATTGCCCGCCGCCGAACCGGCGGAAGAAGTTTCGCGTTCCAGGCGCTCGCGTTCCATCGCGTCGGCCTGCTGCTTCATGCGCGCCAGTTCCTGTTCCGGAGACTCGCTGGCTGGCGGCAGTTTTTCCACCGGCACCGCCGTCACCGTCGCGCCCGTGGGACAGGGCGTGGTGGAAATCGTCACCCTGCCATCCTGCTCGCAGCGATAGACCTCCTCGGCCAACGCGCCACTGCCGACACAACACAACACCAAAAAAAGGACTTTTTTCATGATAGGAACTCCGTTGGGTTCGACCAAGGCCGCCAGTATAGCAGGGGGTCAGGGATCAGGGATCAGGCATCAGGAATCAGGGGTGTGATTAAAAGTTGAGGATGCCATGTTAATAATTCATCCCGGACGAAGCGCGGCCAAGCTCCCTCCCCTGACAAGGGGAGGGCTGGGGAGGGGTTTGGCGGCAGTTGGATAGGAACCAAGGTTCGATGCAACCGAACCGCCGCAAACTCCCCTCAGTCCCCCCCCCTTTCTCAGGGGAGGGCTTGCAGGCAGCGACTTTCCCAGGAAAACCCCGGACAACGACCGTGCCGCCCCCTCTCCCGCCCTGCCGGGCAC
>JAITEO010000092.1 GCA_031281985.1 Zoogloeaceae bacterium
AGGGGCGCACTGCGTGCGCCCGCAGCCCATCCCGCCGCATGGACGGCCAACGGGCGCACGCAGTGCGCCCCTACGAGAACCCTACAGACCGCGCTGGTTTTGCGTCGCCTTTACTCCAAAAAAGGGCAGGCTCCGCCTGCCCTTTTTTGCTGACTGACCCGGCAAAAAGTGGTTTTTCACTTTTTGACGTTTCTCTATTCCCACTCCAGCCGGGTGAGTTTCCAGTCTTCGCCGTTTCGAATCCAGCCCATGCGCACCTGGAATTGACGGGCGTTGTCGGGGATCAGGCCTTCCGCGCCAATCAGGGCGACCTTGGCGGTGGTGGTGGCGCGGTCGGAGACCTGCGCGTCGATGCGGCTTTCGCTGCTCAACACCATGATGCGGATGTTCTGGTAACGGGAAAACATCATCAGCATGGTCCTGCGCGCCCATTCCCGCCCGTCTTCCGGCGCGGGCGCGGCAAAATCATCGGCCAGCAGGGAAAGAACGTCGCGGACGCTCTTTTCTTCCAGCGCGGTCTGCAGCTTGCGCACGCTGGCTTCCAGCGCGGCCTGCGGCTCGGCGCGGCTACAGGCAAAAAGAAACAGCGCCGCGCCCAATAGCAGGAACGACAGGAAACCGGCGCGACAGACACGCCAGCGCCCTGACGCAATGGCAACGGCCTCAGCGGCAGCGGCTTTAGTAGCAACAGCCTCAGTGGCAACGGCACGCGGGCGCGTTCCTGCCGTCGTCGTCCTCATCGTCCTCGTCCTCATCATTTGCGCCGCGCGCGTGTCCGCGCGCGATTTCTTCCGTGCTGGCGGGACGCACGGCGGTTATGGTGCAGGTGAAAACCAGCGCCGTGCCCGCCAGCGGGTGATTGCCGTCCAGCACCACCGTATCGTCGGTGATTTCGGTCACGCGGTACAAGACGAAGTCGTCTTCCTCCGCGTCTTCCACGGCGCCTTCGAACTGCATGCCGACTTCGATGCCGGGGGGAAAACTGGCGCGCGGCTCGACCTGCACCAGGCTGGCGTCGTATTCGCCAAAGGCGCTGTCCGGTTGCAGCTTGAGGGTGACGGTATCGCCCACGCGCTTTTCATGCAGCGCTTCCTCGATGCGGGGAAAGATGTCGTCATAGCCGCCATGCAGATACACCAGCGCCTCCTGCCCCGCGTCGAGCAATTCGCCCTCCAGATCGGTGACGTTGTATTCCAGCGTGACGACGGTATTTTTATGGACTTGTACATTCATGGGTAGATTCTGTTTTCGTGAAAAAGCGCGCCAGAATGGCGCAAAGGGTTGAAAGAACGGAAAGGTCAGGAGCATCAAAAAGTGATGTTTTTTGCTGGTTTCTCTTTGGGTTTGAAAGCCAGGCTTCAAATCATGTTACCCCAACGCAAAACCTGTCCGGCCGTGGTGTTTCCTTGCTGTTACTCCAAAAAAGGGCGAGCGAAGCAGTCCCTTTTTTGCTGACTGAACCGGCAAAAAGTGGATGTTTACTTTTTGCCGCTTAATTTATCAATTCGTGCGGATGCGTCCGCCGCCGGACTTGCTGGCTTCGTTTGCCCTTGATCTCGCCAGCGCGAGCAGGGCGTCGCCATCCAGGCTGCCATCTTCGGGGCGGCTGGCGATGCCCACGCTGATGCTGATGACGACGGGCTGGCCATGGTAGGCGATGTTGGCGGCGGAAAGTCCCCGGACGACCCGCTTGGCGAAGCCCGCGCAAATTTCCATGCTGCTGTTCTGGGTGACGATGGCAAAGGAGCCGGGGCGGTCATGGCCGACGATGTCGCTGACGCCGATTTTTTCCTGCACCAGATGCGCCAGTCTTTCGATGATCTTGCCCGCAACGGGTGCGCCCAGGCTGGCGGCGATGGCGGTATAGCCATCCAGGGTGAAAATCAGCACGGCGTTGCGCGTGCCGGGGTTCGAACACATGCGGCGCACGCCATCCGCGAACAGGGTTTCGGAGAGCAGCGCGGCGCTGTGCGGCGTCTTGCTCATCTTGCCCTTGCCGCGCGTGGCGGTGCGATCCGCGATCAACGTGGGTTTGGGAGGTTCCGGCGCTGGAGGCGGAGCGGGCGGAGTGGGCACAACCGCAGGCGCAACCGCGCCTTCCGTGTGTTGCGCCATGATGGCGAGCACTTCTTCCTTGCTGATGCCGTTGAACATGAACCCCGTCACGCCCGCCTTCCAGGCTTGATCCTCGATGGCGGCGATACGGCTTTCCGAGCCGATGAAATAAAAGGGGAGTTTCTTCAACCGTTCCAGGCTGCTGTGCCGCAGGCGATCCAGGAGCGACATGCCATCCAGCCGGTACAGATCCAGGCCGGAAATGACCATGCAGATATCGTGATTCAGCATCGCGGTATGCCAGGCAAATTCACCCTCGAGCGCCTCGACCACCTTGTATTGGTCTGCCAGATGGTGTGCCAGAACCGCGCGGATCACGTTGGACTCATGAACCAGCAAAACATTGTTTTTCATCTTGCGCCCCTCGATGACAGCGACAGGATTATGCCATCCCGTTCGTAGAATGCCAAATCATATCATCCGTGATCTTGCCGCCCGTGTCTTGTGCATGGTTCGCGGCTCGTCTTGATGTCCTGCATGATTTGGAAAACAAAAGGATACGGTCTTGCGCGCAAGCCGTATCCTTCTGGACTGGTGGGCGCTGACGGGTTCGAACCGCCGACATTCGCCTTGTAAGGGCGACGCTCTACCAACTGAGCTAAGCGCCCGGAAGTTCACTTCTTCTTGTTGACCAGTTCTTTCAGCGCCTTGCCGGGCGTGAATTTGGGCACGCGAGACGCCTTGATCTTCAGTGGCTTGCCCGTTTGCGGATTGCGTCCCGTGCGCGCGGCGCGGTCGCCCACCCAGAAAGAGCCAAAGCCGATCAGGGAGAGCCGATCGCCCTTCTTCAGCGCGCCCGTCACCGCCTTGATGGTCGCATCCAGCGCGTTGCCGGCGGCGGCCTTGGAAAGTTTGGCTTCCGCAGCAATGGCGTCAATCAATTCCGATTTATTCATTTCACAAACCCCCTTGTAGTTCGATGGAAAAAAAACGAAACATCCGGCAAGGTCTCGAAGTCAAAAAACAGATCGCATAGCCCCCAAAACCCAACCAGCGGCAATACTACCCCAAAGCGCGCGGTTTTCGTAGGGGAGAAGCGCGTTCTCCCGCAAATAATCCATCATGGACGACGATCAGGCGCTACATGAACGGGGCACAGACAGGGTTGGCGGGTTGCCTTTCCCCCCGGCAAGGGGCAACGCATGCGCTGCCCCCACGACCGTACAGACAGACCGTAGTGGGTTTCCCTTGCCTTTACCCCAAAAAAGGGCAGGCTTTGCCTGCCCTTTTTTGCTGACTGATCCGGCAAAAAGTAGATTTTCACTTTTTGCCGCCTAAATTAGTGCTTGAGCAGCGGCGTGTCGTTTTCCTTGTTTTCCAGCACGCTTTCGGTCAGCACGACCGCCGGGTGCGGCGTTTCCGGCAGCGCCTCGGGACGCCGTTCCAGTGCGCGTTCGAGCACCTCGTCTATCCATTTGACCGGCACGATCTCGATGCGGTTCTTGATGTTGTCCGGTATCTCCATCAAATCCTTGATGTTTTCCTGCGGGATCAGGGCGGTTTTCAGGCCGCCGCGCACGGCGGCCAGCAGTTTTTCCTTCAGTCCGCCGATTGCCAGCACCTCGCCGCGCAGGGTGATCTCGCCGGTCATGGCGACCTCGCAGCGCACGGGAATGCCCGTCAGCGCGGAAACCAGCGCCGTGGCCATGGCGACGCCGGCGGAAGGGCCGTCCTTGGGGGTTGCGCCTTCCGGCACATGGATGTGGATATCCTGTTTCTCGAAGATTTCGGGACGGATGCCCAGGCGTTCCGCGCGGGCGCGCACCACGGAGCGCGCGGCCTCCACCGATTCCTTCATCACGTCGCCCAGGGAGCCGGTGCGCAGGATATTGCCCTTGCCGGACATGACCGCGCACTCTATGGTCAGCAATTCGCCGCCGACCTCGGTCCATGCCAGTCCCGTGACCTGCCCGATCTGGTTTTCCTTTTCCGCCATGCCGAAGTTGTAGCGGCGCACGCCCAGGAACTTTTCCAGGTTTTTTGTATTGACGATGACCTTGCTGTTGCGTTTCTTCATCAACAGGGTCTTGATCACCTTGCGGCAGATCTTGGAAATCTCCCGATCCAGGCTGCGCACGCCCGCCTCGCGGGTGTAGTAGCGCACGATGTCGAGCACCGCGCTTTCGGTGACGGAGAGTTCGGTCTTCTTGACGCCGTTGTTCTTCATCTGCTTGGGCAGCAGGTAGCGCATGGCGATATTGACCTTTTCGTCCTCGGTATAGCCCGCGAGCCGGATGATCTCCATGCGATCCAGGAGCGCCGCCGGAAGATTCAGGCTGTTGGCCGTCGCCACGAACATCACGTCGGAGAGATCGAAATCCACTTCCACGTAATGATCCTGGAAGGTGTGGTTCTGTTCGGGATCGAGCACTTCCAGAAGCGCCGAGGCCGGATCGCCGCGAAAATCCTGTCCCAGCTTGTCGACTTCGTCGAGCAGGAACAGGGGATTGCGCACGCCGGATTTGCTCAGGTTCTGCAGAATCTTGCCCGGCATGGAGCCGATGTAGGTGCGCCGGTGCCCGCGGATTTCGGCCTCGTCGCGCACGCCGCCCAGCGACATGCGGATGAACTTGCGGCTGGTGGCGCGGGCGATGGATTGTCCCAGCGAGGTCTTGCCCACGCCCGGCGGCCCGACCAGACAAAGGATGGGCGCCTTGACCTTGTCGACCCGCTGCTGCACGGCCAGGTATTCGATGATGCGTTCCTTGACCTTTTCCAGCCCGTAGTGGTCGGCGTTGAGGATTTTTTCCGCCGCGCACAGATCCTTGCTGGTGCGGGTCTTCTTGCGCCAGGGCAATCCCGCCAGCGTATCGATGTAGTTGCGCACCACCGTCGCCTCGGCGGACATGGGCGACATCAGGCGCAGTTTCTTCAGTTCGCCCTGCGCCTTGGCCAGGGCTTCCTTGCTCATGCCGGCGGACTGGATCTTCTTGTCCATCTCTTCCATGTCCGCGCCATCCTCGCCTTCGCCCAGTTCGTTCTGGATGGCCTTGACCTGTTCGTTCAGGTAATACTCGCGCTGGCTTTTTTCCATCTGGCGTTTTACGCGCCCGCGGATGCGCTTTTCCACTTGCAGGATGTCGATTTCGGATTCCAGTTGCGACAGCAGGCGCTCGATGCGCGCGCGCGGACTCATGAGTTCGAGCACGTCCTGTTTCTGATCGAGCTTTAGCGGCAGATGCGCGGCGATGGTGTCGGCCAGGCGTCCGGCATCCTCGATGCTGGCGATGGACGCGGACATTTCCGGCGGAATCTTCCGGTTGAGCTTCACGTACTGGTCGAACTGCGCCAACACGGTGCGGCGCAGGGCTTCCTGCTCATAATCGCCCTCGTTTTCCCCGGCCAGGACGACGGCATTGGCGACGAAGCAGTCCGCGTTGTCTTCCACCGTCTCGATGCGCACCCGTTGTTGTCCTTCCACCAGCACCTTGACCGTGCCGTCCGGCAGTTTCAGCATTTGCAGGATGGTTGCCAGGCAGCCGATGCGATACAGGTCCTTGGTTTCCGGTTCATCCTGGGTAGCCGTCTTCTGCGCCACCAGCACGACGGCGCGCTTGTTTTCCATCGCCAGCGACAGCGCCTTGATGGACTTGGGACGCCCGACGAAAAGCGGAATGACCATGTGCGGAAAAACCACGACATCGCGCAGGGGCAGGAGCGGCAGCGCGAAAGGCTGGTTTTCCGGAAAGAGGAGATGATGGGACATGGGAGACGCCTTGAAGGATGGGGAAAAAAGAGCGGAACAGCAGAAGTAGGGATGATAATGAATTTTTCAAGCCAGCGGGCGGCGAGAAATGCCGCGCGCCGACGCCGTCTTCAACCTCTTCAGTTGGAGCCGGAGATTCTGGGCTGATCGGCGTAGATCAGCAAGGGTTTGGCGTCGCCATTGACCATGTTTTGCTCGATCACCACCTTGGTGATGTTTTCCATGCCGGGCAGTTCGTACATGATATCGAGCAGCACCTGTTCCAGGATGGAGCGCAGGCCGCGCGCGCCGGTCTTTCTGTCCAGCGCCTTCTTGGCAATGGCGGCCAGCGCGGCGGGGCGCACTTCCAGTTCCACGTTTTCCATGGCGAAGAGCTTCTGGTACTGCTTGATCAGCGCGTTCTTCGGCTCCGTCAGAATCCGCACCAGCGCGGGTTCCTCCAGTCCCTGCAGGGCAGCGACCACCGGCAGGCGGCCGATGATTTCCGGGATCAGGCCGAACTTGATCAGGTCGTCGGGTTCCACGTCGCGCAACACGTCGCCGACGCGTTTTTCGCTCTTGCTCTTCACCGTGGCGGCAAAGCCGATGCCGCTCTTTTCGGAGCGCGCCTGGATGATCTTTTCCAGCCCGTCGAACGCGCCGCCGCAGATGAACAGGATGTTGGCGGTATCCACCTGGACGAAATCCTGGTTGGGCTTCTTGCGTCCGCCCTGCGGCGGCACCGAGGCTATCGTGCCCTCGATCAGCTTCAGCAGCGCCTGCTGCACGCCTTCGCCGGAGACATCGCGGGTAATCGACGGATTTTCCGAACGGCGCGAGATCTTGTCGATTTCGTCGATGTAGATGATGCCCTGCTGCGCCTTTTCGACATCGTAGCCGCAGGTCTGCAGGAGCTTCTGGATGATGTTTTCCACATCCTCGCCCACGTAACCCGCTTCGGTGAGCGTGGTGGCGTCCGCGATGGCGAAGGGGACGTTCAGCATGCGCGCCAACGTCTGCGCCAACAGCGTCTTGCCGGAGCCGGTGGGGCCGATGAGCAGGATGTTGCTCTTGGAGAGTTCCACGTCATCGACCTTGCCCCGGTAGCGCAGCCGCTTGTAATGGTTATACACCGCCACCGCCAGGATGCGCTTGGCGACCTCCTGGCCGATGACGTACTCGTCGAGATGCCCGGCGATGTCGCGCGGCAGGGGCAGGCTTTCCGCCTCGTCGTGCAGGAACTGGTCGCCGGGCGCTTCATCGCGGATGATGTCGTTGCACAGCGTGACGCATTCATCGCAGATGAATACGGAAGGCGGCCCGGAAATCAGCTTCTTCACCTCGTGCTGGCTCTTGCCGCAGAACGAGCAATACAACTGTTTTTCGCTGCCGCGTTTGTCCTTGTCTGTCATTTGAGCGTCTCCGGCGGTTTTTCAAAAAATCACGCCGCGCCGCGGCGCGTCATCACCTGGTCGATCAGGCCGTATTCGGCGGCTTCCGGCGCGGAAAGGAAGTTGTCCCGGTCGGTATCCTTCTCGATGCGCTCCACCGGCTGCCCGGTATGCTCGGCCATGATGCGATTCAGTTTTTCGCGGATGGCGAGGATTTCCTTGGCGTGGATGGCGACATCGGAAGCCTGTCCCTGAAAGCCGCCGAACGGCTGATGGATCATCACGCGCGCGTTGGGCAGCGCGTAGCGTTTGCCCTTCGCGCCGGCGCAGAGCAGAAAAGCGCCCATGGAAGCCGCCTGCCCCATGCACAGCGTGGAAATGTCGGGCTTGATGAATTGCATGGTGTCATAGATGGAAAGCCCCGCCGTCACCGAACCGCCGGGCGAGTTGATGTACAGGGAAATATCCTTGTCGGGATTTTCCGCCTCCAGAAAGAGGAGTTGCGCCACCACCAGATTGGCCATGTCGTCCGTCACCTGCCCGACCAAAAACACCACCCGCTCCTTCAGCAGCCGGGAATAGATGTCGTAGGCGCGTTCGCCGCGCCCGCTCTGTTCCACCACCATCGGCACCAGTCCCAGCGCCCTGGGGGTCAATGCATCGAATTCCATGTTCTTCTCCTTCATTTTCATTCCGGCAAATTGCCGCCCATCAGTTCTTCGAAGGTGACGGTCTTGTCCGTGACCTTGGCGTGCTCCAGCGTCCAGGCGACCACGTTGTTTTCCGTCGCGATGCGTTTCATGTTGGCCAGCGCCCCGGCGTCGGCATAGATGGCGTTCACGGTTTCCTGCGGCTTTCCTTCGTAGGTGTCGGCGACATCTTCGATAAGGGCGCGCACCTGTTCGGGTTTGGCGCGCAAGTCGTTGTTCCTGGCCGCCTCGGTCTTGATCACTTCGGCAAAAATCAGGCCGATCGTCACGCGGCGTTTGGCGCTTTCCGCGATCCGTTCTTCCTCTTCCTGCGTGAGGCGCCCTTCGCTCTCCTCGCCGCGTTTCTTGCGTTCTTCGCGTTCCCGGCGCGCTTCTTCCGTCATTCGCCGCGTTTCCATGGCGACCAGGGTTCGCGGCACTGCGGGAATCGGGTTGGCGTTCAGCAGGGCTTCCATGACCTGTTTCTTGAGGTAGGCGTCGATGCGGCCGTTCACCTCGTGCCGCAGCATGCTTTCGATTTCGGCGCGCATCCTGGTGATGTCGCCATTCTCGATCTTCAGGAGACGGGCGAATGCCGCGTCCACTTCCGGCAGTACCGGCGCCAGCACCTGTTCGACCGTTACGGAAAACTGCGCCGTCTCGCCCGCCAGGTTTTTGGCGGGGTAATCCTGCGGAAAGCGCAGATCGAAGTCCTTCGATTCCCCGGCCTTCAAGCCTTCCACCGCGGCCTCGAAATCCGGCAGCAACATGTTCTGGCCGAGCACGAAAGGGAGGTTTTCGGCGCTGCCGCCAGCGAATTCCTCGCCGTCTTTCTTGCCGCAAAAACTGACCACCATGCGGTCGCCCTTTGTTGCGCCGCGTTCCACCGGGTCGTAGCGCACCCATCGCCAGCGCAGGATTTCGATGGTCTTGTCGATTTCGACATCGGTGATTTCCACCACCGGACGCTCGATCTGCGCGCCGGAAACATCGCCGAGAACGAATTCCGGGAAAACCTCGAAGGCGGCGGAAAATTCCAGCGTCTTGTCGTCGTCGCCTTGCGCCGGCTTGGGTTCGATATGGGGATAGCACGCCACATCGAGCCTTTGTTCCGCGACAGCCTTGCCAAAAGCCGCCTTTATCGCCTCTTCCAGCGCCTCGCCATACGCCTTGCCGCCATGCTGCTGACGCACGAAGGAAAGCGGCGCCTTGCCGGGACGAAACCCCGGCATCTTCACGGAACGGCTCATCTGCCGCAACCGCTTCTCGACCGCGGCATGGAGCGTATCCAACGGCACGGAAATATCCAGGCGGCGTTCCAGCGGGTTGATGTTCTGAGCGGTATCTTCCATGAAAAATCCTTGCACAAGCGCCTAATAACGGAAACGGGCGAATATACCACAGGTCGGAAGACAGAAAACTCTTCTCGAAAGACAGAAGACGGAGGATAAAAGACAGAGCGGCCGCTGGCGCGGCCTTTGCAAGGGCGCGCGGCGCGCATCCTGCCCGACCCGCGACCACTGCCCACGGACTACAGGCCACAAAGCGAGCCTGGCGAGCGTTCTGTCCTCTGTCTTCTGTCTTCTATCCCCTGATCGCGGGTTACAATTCCACCTTCTGCGGCACGATACGAGAATACCCCATGAATGTCACCGAAAAGCAAGGCATCCTGATTGTGGAAGATGACGCCGGTTTGCGCGAGGCGATTTGCGATACGCTGGAGCTGGCGGGACGGACGGTATTTTGCGCGGACGGCGGGGCGGAGGCGCTGGCGATTCTCGCGGCGCAGAAAATCGCCATCGTCATCAGCGATGTGCGCATGTCGCCCATGGACGGCATTGCCCTGTTGCGGGAAATCCGCCAGCGGCAGCCGCAACTGCCGGTAGTGCTGATGACGGCCTATGCCGAGGTGGACAAGGCGGTGGAAGCCATGCGATCCGGCGCGTGCGACTTTTTGCTGAAACCCTTCGAGCCTTCGGCGCTGCTTGCGCAAATCGACAAATACGCGCTGCCGGAACCCGGCGCGATTCTGGGGGTCATTGCCGTCGATCCGGTCAGCATCAACCTGTTCGGCATTGCCGGACGCGTCGCCCAGACCGACGCCACCGTGCTGCTGACCGGCGAATCCGGCGTCGGCAAGGAAGTGGTGGCGCGCTTCATTCATCGCAATTCCGCCCGCGCCCAAGGCC
>JAITEO010000019.1 GCA_031281985.1 Zoogloeaceae bacterium
CAAGATGGCGATGAATCCGTTTGACGAAATCGCGGTCGAAGAAGCGGTGCGCCTGAAGGAAAAGGGCATTGTGACGGAAGTGGTGGTGGCAAGTTGTGGCCCCGCCATCTGCCAGGAAACCCTGCGCACGGCGCTGGCGGTGGGCGCCGATCGGGCGATTCTGGTCGATACCGGCGATATCGAGGTGCAGCCGCTGGCGGTGGCCAAGCTCCTCAAGGCGCTGGTCGCCAAGGAAGCGCCGCAACTGGTGATCGCCGGCAAGCAGGCCATCGACGATGACGCCAACCAGGTCGGGCAGATGCTGGCCGCGCTGCAAGGCTGGCCGCAGGTGACGTTTGCTTCCAAGGTGGAAGTGGCGGACGGCAAGGCCAAGGTGACGCGGGAAATCGACGGCGGGCTGGAAACGCTGGAAGTGTCGCTGCCCGCCGTAATCACGGCGGATCTGCGCCTGAATGAACCGCGTTACGCCAAGCTGCCGGATGTCATGAAGGCAAAGAAGAAACCGCTGGATACGACGACGCCCGCCGAACTCGGAGTGGATGCCGCGCCCCGCCTGAAAACGCTGAAGGTTTCCGAGCCGCCCAAGCGGCAAGGCGGCGGCAAGGTGGCCGATGTGGCCGAGTTGGTGACCAAACTCAAAAACGAAGCAAAGGTGATCTGACATGGCTATTCTCGTTATTGCTGAACACGACCACGCCAGCCTCAAGGCTGCCACCCGCAATACGCTGGCGGCAGCCGCCAAACTGGGCGGCGAGGTGCATCTGCTCATCGCGGGCAGCAACGCTGCCGGCGCGGCGGCGCAGGGCGCGACGGCAGGCGCCGCCAAGGTGCTGTTGGCCGACGCGCCCCAGTATGCCGAACAATCCGCCGAAAACCTGGCGGCGCTCGTCGTCTCGCTGGCGGGCGGCTACTCGCACATCCTGGCGCCGGCCTCTTCCTTCGGCAAGAATTTCCTGCCGCGCGTGGCGGCGCTTCTCGACGTGGCGCAGATTTCCGACATCGTCGGCGTCGTGTCGGCGGATACCTTCGTGCGTCCCATCTACGCGGGCAACGCGCTGGCGACGGTGCAGAGCGCGGACGCGGTGAAGGTGATTTCCGTGCGCGCCACGGCCTTCGACGCGCCGCCCGAAGGCGGTTCCGCGCCGGTGGAAAACGTGACGGCGGCAGCCGACACGGGGCTTTCCAAGCGGCTGGGGCAGGAACTGACCAAGTCCGAGCGTCCCGAACTGGGCGCGGCCAAGATCATCGTTTCCGGCGGTCGCGGCCTGGGCAGCGGCGAAAACTACAAGAAAGTGCTGGAGCCGCTGGCCGACAAGCTGGGCGCGGCGCTGGGCGCTTCCCGCGCCGCCGTGGACGCGGGCTTCGTGCCCAACGACTTCCAGGTGGGACAAACCGGCAAGATCGTCGCGCCGCAACTCTACATCGCGGTCGGCATTTCCGGCGCCATCCAGCATCTGGCGGGCATGAAGGATTCCAAGGTGATTGTCGCCATCAACAAGAATCCGGATGAACCCATCTTCCAGGTCGCCGACTATGGACTGGTCGCCGACCTGAACGACGCCGTGCCCGAACTGGTCGCGGCGCTGTAGAAAGGTTGCGCAAGAAACTTGATTTCAACCCCCCATCCGCCCATCGCCGGAGAAGCATTCCCCCGGCGGGGCGGATTCGATCAACCACAGGAGATTCACAATGAGTACCTATGCAGCCCCCTTGAACGACATGCGTTTTCTCATGAACGAAATCGCTGGCCTGAAGGACATTCTCTCCCTTCCCGCCTATGCCGACACGGTCGATGCCGACACGGTCGATTCCATTCTGGAAGAAGCCGCCAAGTTCGCCGCCGAGCAGATCGACCCCATCAACATCATCGGCGACCGCAAGCAGTCTCCCAAGTGGGACAACGGCGTGGTGACGGTCAGTCCCGAATACAAGAAGGTCTATAAGCTCTTTTGCGAAAACGGCTGGCATGCCATGCCCGGCAACCAGGAATTCGGCGGACAGGGTCTGCCCAGCCTGGTGAATTTCGCGGTCAATGAAATGTGGCGTTCGGCTTCGATTGCCTTCGCGCTTTGTCCGATGCTGACCATGGGCGCGGTGCATGCCATCGAGCACCACGCTTCCGACGAGTTGAAGCAAAAATACCTGCCCAAGATGATCGACGGCACCTGGGGCGGCACCATGAACCTGACCGAACCGCAGGCCGGTTCCGACCTCACCGCGATTCGCACCAAGGCGGTTCCCAATCCCAGGGGCGACGGCACCTATCTCATCACCGGCACCAAGATCTTCATCACCTGGGGCGAACACGACATGGCGGAAAACCTCGTCCACCTGGTGCTCGCGCGTCTGCCAGGCTCCGATCCCGGCCTGAAGGGCATTTCCCTCTTCCTCGTGCCCAAGTTCCTGGTCAATGACGACGGTTCCCTGGGCGCGAGAAACGACCTCATCTGCTCGGCCATCGAACACAAGCTGGGCATCAAGGGTTCCGCCACGGCGGTGATGTCCTATGGCGACAAGACCGGCGCAATCGGCTGGCTGATCGGCAAGGAAGGCAATGGCGTCGCCTACATGTTCACCATGATGAACCACGCCCGTATCCACGTCGGACTGGAAGGCATCGCGGTGGCCGAGCGCGCCTACCAGCACGCGCTGGCCTACGCGCGCGAACGCATACAGGGCGCGATCATCGGCGACGCGGAAAGCAAGACGAAACCCAAGCCCATCCTGTTCCATCCGGATGTGCGCCGTCTG
>JAITEO010000020.1 GCA_031281985.1 Zoogloeaceae bacterium
ACCGATTTCGGCATCTTCATCGGCCTGCCCGGCGGCATCGACGGTCTGGTGCATCTTTCCGATCTCTCCTGGAATACCGCGGGCGAAGAAGCCATCCGCAATTTCAAGAAGGGCGACGAGGTAGAAGCCGTGGTGCTGGCCATCGACGTGGACAAGGAACGCATTTCGCTGGGCATCAAGCAACTGGAAGGCGATCCGTACACCAACTACATCGCCACGCACGAGAAGAATTCCGTGGTCGGCGGCACGGTGAAGTCGGTGGACGCCAAGGGCGCGGTCATCGCGCTGGACGGCGAGGTGGAAGGCTATCTGCGCGCTTCCGATTATTCGCGCGAGCGGGTGGAAGACCTGGCGCATCTGCTCAAACCCGGAGACGCGGTGGAAGCGATGATCATCAACGTGGATCGCAAGACCCGCTCGATCAACCTTTCCATCAAGGCCAAGGATCAGGCGGAACAGGCGGAAGCCATGCAGAAGATCAGCGCGGAATCCTCCGGTTTTGCCGGAACGACCAATCTTGGCGCGTTGCTGAAAGCCAAACTGGATCAGAACCAGCAGACCTGACGGCGGCTATCCCATGACCAAATCTGAACTAATCGAGCGGTTGGCCGGGCGTTTTCCCCAGTTGACGGCAAAAGATGCGGACGATGTGGTCAAGATGATGATCGATGTCATGTCGAAAGCATTGGTTGCCGGGACGCGCATCGAGATTCGCGGGTTTGGCAGTTTTTCCCTGAACCATCGCCCGTCGCGCCTGGGGCGCAACCCCAAGTCGGGCGAGCAGGTGAAGGTGCCGGAAAAATGGGTGCCGCATTTCAAGGCAGGCAAGGAATTGCGGGAACGCGTGGATAAGCGCCATTAGTGGCGCGGCAAAAAGTAAGAAATCACTTTTTGCCGGTTCAGATCAGCAAAAAAGGGCAGGCAAAGCCTGTCCTTTTTTGATGTAAAGGCAACGAAACCCCACTACCCTCTGCACGATCCCGTAGGGGCGCGCTGCGCGCACCCGCAAACCATTCCCGCCGCGTAACGGCTACCGGGCGGCTACCGGGCGCACGCAGTGCGCCCCTACGACCGCGCAGACCGCGTTGGTTTTGCGTTGGGTTTACACGGTTTGAAGCCAGGCTTTGCCTGGTTTCAAACCCCAAAATAACCCGGCAAAAAGTAGGGTTTTACTTTTTGACGCCTCCATCACAAACCCGCGCGCTTGTGGTAGATTCAGGGGCGGCAACCGGCAGCCGGTTGCCGTCTTTTTCTTTTTGCCTGCGTGGTGCGTTATGACGGTTCTGACCTGGATTTTGCGGCTTTTGCTGTTTTTGTTCGTGCTTCTTTTTGCATGGAGAAACACGGCGGTGGTCACGCTCAATTTCTTTTACGGGCAGTCCTGGGACGCGCCGCTGATATTGTGGCTGCTGGCGTTTTTTGTCACGGGCGTCCTGCTCGGCGTCCTGGCGATGCTTGCTCCGCTTTTCCGGGCGCGGCGCGCGCTCACCCGTCTGCAACGGGAAGCGACGGAGCGGGTTCCCGCCGCCGATGGCGTCCATCCTCCCCAAACGGAATTTTGATGGAACTCGAAGAGTACTGGCAGCTTTTGCTGCTGCCGCTTTTTTTCGCGCTGGGCTGGGTTGCGGCGCGCGTGGATATTCATCATGTGGTGCGCGAATCGCGCGAGTTGCCGCGTTCCTATTTCCAGGGACTGAATTTCCTGTTGAGCGAACAGCCGGACAAGGCCATCGACGCCTTTTTGGAAGTCGCGCGGCAGGATACGCAAACCGTGGAACTCAACTTCGCGCTGGGCGGGCTTTTCCGGCGGCGCGGCGAAACGGAACGCGCCATTCGCATGCACCAGAGCTTGATCGAGCGCGATGACCTGGGCGAGGAAATTCGCCTGCAAGCCCTCCTGGAACTGGGACAGGACTACCTCAAGGCCGGACTGCTGGATCGCGCCGAGGACATCTTCGCCAAATTGCGCACCTCGACGTTGAAGAACGAAGCGCAACGCCAGTTGCTGGAAATCTACCAGCTCGAAAAGGACTGGGAAAAGGCAATCGTCATTGCCCGCGAACGCGACGATCCCTGTGCCGCCAAGGAAATCGCGCAGTTTCATTGCGAACTGGCGGCGGACGAACTCATGCGTTCGCGTTTTGCGCAGGCGGAGGAGGCCCTGCGGGAAGCGCAAAAGGCGCATCGTCTTTGTGTGCGCGCCAGTCTGATTGGCGGCGACATCGCGCTGCGGCAAAACGCGCCAGAAAGGGCCATCGACGCCTGGCGGCGCATCGAGCAGCAGGACCCGGCCTATCTGTCGCTGGTGGCGCAACGTCTGCAGGACGCCTATCAGGCGCTCGGCAAGCCGGAGGAGGGGCTGGCCCTGCTGCGCGCCTACCTGGAACGCTACCCTTCGCTGGACTTGCTGGAAGGCGTCTATCAGCTCGAACTCGAAAGCGCGGGCAGCGACGCGGCGTACCGGCTGGTGCGCAACGAGTTGCAGCGCAATCCCTCCTTGCTCGGACTGGAAAAACTCATCAGCGCCCGTTTGCCGCTGGTGGATAACGAAAACAGCCGCGCCGATCTGGAACTGGCGCGCGGCATCGTGCACGGCTACACGCGCCGCCTGGCGCGTTACCGCTGCACGGATTGCGGCTTTCGCGCCCGCCAGTTCTACTGGCGCTGCCCCGCCTGCGGCGGCTGGGAAACCTACCCGCCGCGCCGCTCGGAAGAATTCGATGCGTCGCTGTGAAAAAGCGCCGGCCAGAGGAAAAGGAACGAGGATAACGCCATGTCCAAAGATGATTGGAAGCAGCTTTTGCTGCTGGTCGGCCTGGCCGGTATTGGCATTTCTGTCATGGTTTTTTCCGTGCGTTCGCTCTGTAAAAAATACACTGGAGACAACTGGATTTGGGGACAAGCGCTCAGGATCTGGTTGTTGGGGACGCTGGCGGTTTTCTTCCTCTCCTTCCTGCCCTTTGTTCTCGTAGAGCCTGATTTGGGAGTTCTTGCCGCGTTCTTTGCGGTGCCTGTCTGGACGGTATTGTTTGCCCTGCTGTTCGCTTTTGTCATGATTGCTGCTGTCATCGTCCTGAAAGGATGTCCATGGCAGATAATGGTGGGGATATGCTCGCTCATCTTTCTTGCCTGTTTTGTCGGCGGGTTCAAGACTTTGTCGTCGTCCATAGTAAATGCGTTATGGCAACATTGAGGAAATCCGAAGAATGTATCCAATCCTTGAGAACCTTTCCCAAGCCCGTATCCTGGTCGTTGGCGATGTGATGCTGGATCGTTACTGGTTCGGCGAGGTCAGTCGCATCTCGCCGGAAGCGCCGGTGCCGGTGGTCAAGGTGGCGCGGCAGGAGGAGCGTCCGGGCGGCGCGGCCAATGTGGCGCGCAACATCGCCGCGCTGGGCGCGCGTTGTCATCTGCTTTCCGTGGTGGGCGCGGACGACGCGGGACGTTCGCTGCAACGGCTGCTGGAAGAGGGCGGCATCCAGGCGGGACTGCATGTGGATGCGAGCATCGACACCACGGTGAAACTCCGGGTCATTGGCCGCCAGCAGCAGCTTTTGCGCATCGACTTCGAGACCGCGCCCTCGCATGAGGTGTTGCGCGCCAAGCTGGCGGATTTCCAGTCGCGCCTTGCCGATTGCGACATCGTGCTGCTCTCCGACTACGGCAAGGGCGGCCTCGCGCACATTGCCGAGATGATCCGTATCGCCCGCGCGGCGGCAAAGCCGGTGCTGGTCGACCCCAAGGGCGACGATTTTTCCCGCTACGCCGGAGCCACCCTGATTACCCCCAACCGCGGCGAATTCCAGGCGGTGGCGGGACGCTGGCGGACGGAGGCGGAACTTGCCGAAAAAGCCGGGCGGCTGCGCGCGGAACTGGGATTGGAGGCGCTCCTGGTGACGCGCAGCGAAGAAGGCATGAGCCTTTTTACGGAGGGCGAGGCGTTGCACGCCTCCGCCGTGGCGCGCGAGGTCTTCGATGTTTCCGGCGCGGGTGATACGGTCATCGCCACGCTGGCGGTCTTGCGCGCCACGGGCGCGTCCTGGCCGGAAGCGGTGCGCATCGCCAATGTGGCGGCGGGCGTGGTGGTGGGCAAACTGGGCGCGGCCACCGTGACGCGCGCGGAATTGCAGGCAAAACTGGAGGCCGCTTCCCATGCCTAGGACTTCGGCGGCAGCAAAGCGGCGTTGCTGGCAAAAATTCCTCTGCGCCGAACGTCCTGGCGCGGAGAGCGCGGGCGGACGGGCGTTTGCGCCGGAGCGCACCGCCTTCCAGCAGGATTATGACCGCATCGTCTTCACCTCGGCCTTTCGCCGCTTGAAGGACAAGACCCAGGTTTTTCCTCTTTCGCGCAGCGATTATGTGCGCACCCGCCTGACGCACAGCCTGGAGGCCAGTTGCGTTGGGCGTTCGCTGGGCGCGATCGTCGGGCGGGAAGTCATCGCCCGGCATCGTCTGCGCGCGGTCGACGCCGCCGATTTCGGGGCGATTGTCGCCGCCGCCTGTCTTGCCCATGATATTGGCAACCCTCCCTTCGGGCACGCCGGGGAGGACGCCATCCGCGAATGGTTCAAGTCCTCCGGCCTTCTGGAACGCCATGCCCTTACCCCCGCGCAATGCGCGGATTTTGCGCGTTATGAAGGCAACGCCCAGGGGTTTCGCATCCTCACCCGCTTGCAGAATCCCGCCAATCCCGGCCTGCAACTCACCGCCGCCGTGCTGGCCGCCTTCACCAAGTATCCGCGCGCTTCCTGGCTGGAGGGCGAGACCCTGTCCGGCGCGAGCGCCAAGAAACATGGCTTCTTCCAGCAGGACGCCGCCGCCTTCGCCCAGGTCGCCGCGACCGCGGGTTTGCCGGAACGCCTGCCGAATCTGGCCTGGCACCGGCATCCGCTGGCGTACCTGGTGGAAGTGGCCGACGACACCTGCTACCTGATCGTCGACCTGGAAGACGCCGCCCGCCTGGGCTTCGTGCGCGCCGAAGACGCCCAGGAACTGCTCGCGGCGCTGGCGGGCGACAGCGTCAATGCGGGCAAGCTGAGGCGTCTCTCTGAACCCAAGGAACGCATCGAATACCTGCGCGCCAAGGCCATCGGCCGTCTGCTGGAAGAAGCCGCCGCCGTGTTCCTGGATAACGAAACGGACATCCTCAGCGGCGGGTTCACGGACGACCTGTTGTCCGTCTCGCCGCTGGCCAAGCCGCTCGCGGCGGTGAAGGAAATCGCCTTCGAGCGCATCTACACGGCACGCCCGGCGCTGGAAATCGAAACGGCAGGCTTCGAGGTGCTGGGCGGCCTGCTCTCCTTGTTCATCACCGCGG